>CAZVEL010000187.1:0-17732 GCA_964626305.1 uncultured Treponema sp.
TGAGGAAAAGAGGCGAAGATATGCCGTTGTTTCCTGTCGTGTATGTAGACGCAAAAAATGACGAAGAGGCACGGCAAAAGTTGTTAAGGCTCAATTCAAGCTACGGAGCAATGAGCAAGGGTTCTGTGTTAGAGTTTGCCGATGGCATAGAAGTAGATTATGGAGAGTTAAGCCTGCTTTGCGGTAAAATAGAGTTTGCAGAAGATAAGGAAGTAATAGAAGCAGATATACCTTTTACAGAAGTGTTAGGGGAAGAAAATAATTATATTGTCTTAAAGTTTGAAACTGATATTGATTTTATAAATGCGCAGACGTTGTTTGGATTAAAAACAGTTAAAGCGCTATCAACAAAAAAAGACAAAGATAATACGGATACATTCAAGAAAATGGGGATAGGAAGGGTACTTAATGGAGTGGAAGCAATAGAAAAAATAAGGAATGAATAATATGAAAATAGCCGTATGTTGTCCGTCTTATAAAAGACCAAGGGTGGAAACGTTAGATTATTTGCCGTTTTGTATGGTATTTGTAGATAATAAAGAAGAAAAAGAATACAAGGAAGCGAACAATCCTAAAAACATAGTTGCCTGTCCGGACGGAGTACAGGGAAACTTAAGCAGGGTAAGGAATTACATATTGGATTATTGTTTTGAAAATGGTTATGATGCAGTCGCAATAGTAGATGATGATATGAAAGGCATGTATAGATTTGAAGCAAATGGAGTGTATGGGTATGAAAAAAAATTAATAGAAGCAAAAAGTTTTAAGGAGTTTTTACAAAATAATAGTAGGGTTTGCAAAGAGTTTGAGTACAAGTATTGGGGGGTGAATTGTACGCCTGATGCAACAGCGTACAGGCAATACACGCCTTTTTCAACAACATCTTTTATCGGAGGACCGTTTTCAGTGCACTTAAAAAATGAAATACGGTATGACGAGGCCCTACCGCTAAAAGAAGATTATGACATAACGTTGCAACATTGTAAAAAATACCGAGGGTGCTTGAGATTTAATATGTATTTTTATGCAGTAAAGCAAGCAGAAAACACCGGCGGGGGCGCAGTGTATAGGACAAACAAAAAAGAAATAGAACAGTTTAATCTTCTACAGAAAAAATGGGGAAGCAAGATAGTAAAAAAAGATACGGCAAGCAAAAGGGAATATGACTTTAATCCACGCATCCGCGTACCGATAAAAGGAGTATAAAATAATGGGAAAAGGGAAAACAGAAAATTTGCATCCGCCGTTTACCCCAGAAGAAGCCCGAGAATACGGAAGCCGGGGCGGGAAAAAATCCGCAGAGTCAAGACGATTAAAAGCATCTATGAGGGATGCAGCGGCGAGATGGATGATAAACCAGACAAGCATGAAAATAAACGGAAGACCGGCGACCGGTGAAGATGTTTGCAATAGTGTTTTTGATAGAGTGATGGCAAGGGCTGACAATGTTAGTATTGAATTGATCAAAACATTCGGGAAGTTGTTAGACGGGGAAAGGTTGGACATCAATGCGACAGTAGAACAGGAGGATATAACAGAAGGCATGAGCTATGAAGAAAAAAAGAAGCTCGCCGAGGAATGGCTTGCAAAACATCGTTGATGAGCTCACGGAAGAAGAATGGCTCAAGATGGTTGAGCAGTTAAAAAGGGCAGAGGTTCCCCCGAAGTTTAACGAATGGAGAAAGCCGCACCCGTACAAAATAGCGTATGGGGGACGTGGGGCAGGAGCTAAGACAGAATCGGCATTTTCTCTGGCTGTCCAGTTTGGGGAGAGTCCTCAGTATTTTGGGGGAAAAGTAAATATCATCGTTACTCGAGAAACAGAGAATACGATTGATCTTTCATCGTTTGTAGCAGTAGAAAAAAAAATCAACACACTTGGCTATTCTGGCTGGAAGATCACCAACAAATATATTGAGAACACCAAGAACGGGTCACGGATTGCTTTCCGTGGCCTTTCAGATTTAACGGCAGATAATTTCAGATCTGTTCAGGATGTTGACATTCTGATTTGCGAAGAAGCGCACGGGATCGGGTATAACGCATGGAATACGGTATTGCCGTCTATCCGGAAAAAGAATGCTGAGGTATGGGTAATGTTTAATCGGGTTCTTGAGATTGATCCATGTTATGACCTGTTTGTTTTGAACGAAAGGCCGAATAGTTGCGTTCTTGAATTACAGCCGGGGAACATTGACAATCCGTGGTTTGACGAATCGTCACTTCCCGAAAAGAGGGAAGCTGATTATAAGAGGGACCCGGACGAAGCGGCGCATATATGGGAGGGGCTGCCAAGGAAACAGGGGGCTAATTCTGTCATGTCTCGGATAGATGTGCTTGCTGCCATGGAAAGGAATATAGAGAATCCGGAGGGCGGGGAATGTGTCGGGGTTGATGTTGCCCGGTTCGGAACAGACTCAACACAGATATACCGAAGGAAGGGGCTAAAGATAACACGTGCAGAATCATTGCGGGGATATGATACGATTGAGGTATCAGACAAGGCGTATGAAGTTGGAGCGAAGGAGATAGTATACAATGTGGACGGAGGGTACAATCCCGGCGTTATTGATGTTTTGCGGGGGAGAGGGAGAGACGTCAAGGAAATCAGTTTCGGAAGTACCCGGGTAAATAATCCAGATTTGTATGCAAATGTCGCGACTGAAATGTGGTTTGAGTTCCCGATCAAAGAAGCAGATATTCCTAATGACCGGGAGCTATTGATACAGCTTACAGACCGAAGATACACGTATGACAAGAAGAAACGAAAGATTATTGAAAGTAAGGACGTGTATAAAAAGCGAAACGGGGGGAAGTCTCCGGATAAAGCTGATGCGTTGATTATGGCTTTCTATGAAAAGAACGGGGGCTTTGATGAAGATATACGCGCAGAGATGGCAGCATTGCGCGCAAGGAACTGACAAAGCTGGTGAGTCCGTGCTATAATACCCGGCAAGTGAGGTGAGGATATGGCAAGTAGAGTAGTGAGCTGGTTTTCAGCGTTTGGCGGAAAGAGAAAAGTTGACGCGGACAAAAAGGAAGCGCGAAGCATACGGACCAGGGATGCGACGGGGACGATTGTCGCAAATGTAGAATTGCTTGATGGGTTGTACTATGGCGAGATACCAGCTTTACAGCTTGCTTCACCGCTTGCGCTTGTGCCGGCCAATACCCCGGTGTCGCTTATTGGAATCCCTATGCCTACGGCAGATGACGATGTAACCAAAGAACGGCTGAAACGTATCACTACAGAATATGCTGACGACTTCCCGACAATCGAAAGAACGAAGTTGATACACGGCACTGCTTGGCGATGGGCGAGGTATGATGCAAAGAATATGAAAGCTGTTTGGGAATCAATTCCGGACGATAGTATTGAAGCGCTGGAAGTGGATGTGGTTTCTGGAGAGATTGTCGCTATTTACACTCATGATATTTATAACGTTAGCATAGACAGGGACAAAACAAAAAAAAAGGAGCGGTATCGGAAGATTACTAGAGAGCGCATTAACGTAAAGTGGGTTGGTGGAATGACACAGCATGGCAATTCAACCGTGTTCGGTGAGACAAGTTCTGTGAATCCATTCGGGCACATGCCGCGACCGTTTGGGCATGATTGCAAAGATGGCGCATGGCGAGGTCATTCCGTTTATGGACGAAATCTCCGGTTGTTCAAAGCATATCATGAAGTCATGTTGCAGCAGATACGAATTCTTGCAGAGTTCAATCCAAAGCTGGTTCATAATGTGTCAGAGGTTAAGGAGTGGATGAAGAACAATGGGTATACCGGCATAGACCAGGTTGACGAAGATGTTTTTTCTTCCAGGTTCTTCTTGAACAAAATGGGCGAAGAGAAGACAGAGATGGTTTACCTTTCTAGCGATGCTACCAAGTCGCACGATGATGCGCTTGACAGAATAACAAGGCTGCTTATCAGCGGGTCAAACGTTCCGGAACTGTTTTGGGGAGGCTTGGCAACCGGAAACGCTGCGTCAACTGACACACAGAAAGATCAGGTTGTACAGTATATTCAGTCCCTACAGACCGAGGACAGCACTCAGTACGAAGGGCTTTTCAATGACACGTTAGAGATTCTTTCTTTTGTCGAAATGTGGCAGTATAGTAAATGTAAAATGTCGTGGGACAAGATTGATATGCTGAGCGAGGAAACAAAGGCAAAAGTACTGAACACCGTTGCAGCAGGGATTGGAACAATCGTTACTACAGCTGGTGGAACAAAAGACGATATATACTTTCTCTGGAAGAAGTTCTACCCGGATTTACCAGAGAAGGACATTGAGGCCTTTGTTGATGGCATAAAGGAAACTGCGAAGCATAAGGCGTTTTCAAACACTGATGCTGTTAGTCAGAGCGAGTACGCATAATGACAAGGCGGGACTATCGGAAGGCGAAGCGTAAAAACAGGGAAGCGTATCTCCGTATCCAGCGCAAGAGCAATGGACTTATTCGTGCTTCATATCTGAAATCAATAACAGGTTTCAAAGCAATTGTTTCGAGACTCCCGACTGCTTTATTGAGTGGTTCTAATAGAACGCTCTTGGAAGGCTCCATTGACCGTGCAGGGCTATTTGATGAGCAGGTCAAGATCATTAAAGATGCCGGGCTTGAGGCAATGCGGGTTGGAAGCAAGGTGGACATAGAATACCTTGCAGAAAAGTTTGAGAAAGCCGGTGTTGAAATAAGCAAAGAACAACTTGAAGCGATGTACGAACGTGACCATGGATTGCTTTTAGCACAGTACCAGATCAGTAATTCCTTTATTCCGCTTTCAAGGAAGGTGCAAGAGGCTTCCTTTCTTTTGCAAAACCGGGCAAACTACACGCTTTCAAAATCAATCTGGGACGGCATAGACAGTTATAGCGACAAGGTCATCGCGTATGTTCAGGGTTCGCTTGAAGCGGGGATTGATCCGGTAAAGATTGCGCGAGACCTTGAAAGATATCTGCGGGAGGGGAGCAATTTTGTTATTGGTCAGTGGGGAGAGTTGGTACCTGGAACAAGCCGGTATCGGAAACGGATAGGAAAAGCGGGAGCGGATTATCGAACGCAGAGAGTAGTACGGACAGAGCTTTACCAGATGATTCGGGATAATGAAATTCATAATGCAACGTTGAATCCGGGGACGATAGGAATGTTTTTATGGGTGTTGTCACCTGGGCATATTGATTGGGGTTGTGAATGTCCGCAGCTTGCGGGTGGTGGCCCATATACCGAACTTGAGGTCCAGCAGTACAGTGATTCAATTCATCCGAATTGCCAGTGTGTTGTGGAGGCAGAGTTAAAGAGCGATGAGGATTTTATGAAAGAGCTTGAGGAATACGTTCAGGGAAAAGATACGCCCGGCGCACGTGGAATGGAGCAATGGGCAGAGAGGTATGGATTGACAAATTGACGGAGAGGGTGTATCTTTAAGGTCACCGAGGCTCCATCTCCTCGTTTCACTCCTCCCCGTGTGGTTCCCTCTCTTCCATGCGGGGTTTTTTATTGCCCGGTAAAGAAAGATGTGATATAGTATTTGTGAAGGAGCGCAAAGATGGAAGGATTAACAGAAAAACAGCAAGCGGTTTACGATTACATAAAAACGTTTATAGCATCTAACGGATGGCCGCCGTCAATCACTGAAATAGCACAGCGGTTTGCTATTTGCCCGACTGTGGTAAAAGTGAATTATTTGGGGTCTCTTGAGCGCAAGGGATATATCTATACAACGCCGGGGAAGGCACGAGCGATAAGGATATTAAAATGAAACGACAAAGTATATTAAACAACATAGATGCGGAGCGGGCGAGGCAAGGTGCGATGTACCCGCAGATTCCGTCGGAAACAGTTTGGGCTGATTTAGGTATAGACGATAGGCGATACTACACTATGCTGCTTGGTTTAGTTCGCAGACAGAATGATGATGGAGAGAGAACAGGGGAACGTTCATGGTTTCGGTTATTGTTTGAAGAAATGCTTGAGGTGTTTGTTGAAGAGCATACCGAAGAGGAAGTTGATCAGGAGCTTGTACAGCTTGCAGCATTGGCAGTCAAGATGATAGAAACACGGCAGAGAAAAGAATAACAACACAATGAAAAACACTGGTATTATTCGCTTTCTTGCGTGATCGGGAAAATAGCCTGATAATACCGAGCATGAAAGTAAACGAAACGAATATGCCGGACGGCTTGGTTTTCCTGAATTTCAAGACACCGGACAACAAGACGCTTCCAAAGGCAAGTGAGCTTCCTACCCTTATAACAGACGAAGTATATAACGCACTCCGAGACGGTGACCAGAATCAAGAGCCGTTGCTTGTAACAGAGGCAATCGACTTTCCTGTTGAGGGTTCAGGCGGAGTTTACACCAAAGAGTTTTTTGCATCATTCCTTAACCGTCTCAAGGCTCATGTGTTCGGCGGTAACAAGCTCGGGCATTCATGGCCGGAACGTGATGACTTCTTTACCATCGGTGGAAGCATGAAAGAAAATGCTGATGGGAAAAGCGGAACGGTATATCTCAAAATCTATATTCCTTCTTTTGGCTTTGAAACAACTAACTCCGGATTCATTCGCAGCGTAAAAGCAAAGAACGTCCATTATTCTCTCGTCACCTTCCCTAGTGGAGAACTATGCAAAGCTGATGACGGGGAATACAAGATGCACTTCTTGGAATCCGTCGGGTACGAAAGGAATGACGCGGTGCCGTTTGAAGGTGGTGCAATGAAGCAGCGAGTTAATGCAAGCGAAGTGCAGAAGATCAATTTTGAACTTGCGCGGGAACTTATCAGCAATGGTAAAATCTCGCGGGAAGATAACGGAGAGGAGTTTCTTGTAAAGGGTAATGTGTCCCGTCCCATGCTCCGCCGACTGGTGGCCAATGCTGACTGTGACAGAAAAACCGAAATAGGGGAGCTCATATCCATGATAGACAAAACCAAAAACGGAGGTAAACCCGTGGAACTGAAAGAAGCACTGGAAATGGTCAAGAACGCAGCAGCCAATGGCACTGTGAATCTGGTAGACCTTATGAAGAACTGTGGAGCAGAAAAACTTCTGCGCAATGAAGAGGACGATAAGAAGATTGCCATTGCAAATGCAGTTATTCCAAAGCTCGGAGACAAGCCGCTTGAGAAGCTCGATGTCGTGCTTGCCGAAAATGAAAAGAATGCCGAAGCGATTGCAGAGAATGCGGTGGCTGATATTGCAGGAAAAAAGACCCTGGAAAACGGCAATGAAAATCCCGCTTTTACCCATGCGATGAAAGAGGTAAAAGGAAAGACCGGAGAAGAGTTGGAGAATGCACTTGAAGCACTCAAGGATGATGCGGTCATGAAAATCTTGCTCGGGAATATGGCTGACCCGAACAGCTCGGTAAATGTATTGGTCAACGACAAGCGCCCCGAGTCAAACGAAGTCAAAGCCTATTAAGGCAAGGAGAAACAAATGGCAAAGAATTGTTTTATAAAAAAAGAGCCTGCCGGATATGTACGGATGAAAAACACCACTGGTGCGACTCTGTCCGTTGGGGAGTTCTGTATAATCGGTAATCTTGGTGCGATTGCGCAGGAAGAGATTGCGAACAATGCGTATGGTGGGTTTCTTATTGGTTCAGGCGCCGAAGTCCAGACCGCTACTCTCACGGAAGCGGAAGACACTTTTGCAACCGTTGACGGAATTGTGTATTGGAATGATACCGACAAGTCATTTTCTGACACGCTGACTGTTGGCTACTACAAGGCCGGACAGCTCAAGACCGTCAAAGATTCAGGCGGAGTGATTGTATTTACCAAGTTTGAAAAAGCCGACATTGTGGCAACCGAGCTTGGTGGAAGGTTTTTCAAAAAGACTGCAACGCTGACTTCTGCTGATGCTGCTGACCCTGTTCACCTGCTCGCCGATGAGGAAGTTGGAGCCGGGGAAAAGGTATACGTCTCCAAGATTTATTTCAGCGTAGATGGTGCAACCGAATGGGATACAACCGCAACGGTGACTTTGCAGGATACTGCTGACACGCCCGTGGTTGGGGCGACCGCTGATGTTGCGGGGCTTACCGCGAATGCAATGATTGATGAAGGGGACACGAATGTTACCCTTGCCGCCCCTGTTGCCGATGGTGATGGATTCACTGCTGCAAAAGGACTGGACATTGCCGGTAACGATGATGGTACTGGTTCCGATTTGATTGTAACCGTTTTCGGTTGCATCATGTAAAAGGAGAACTCAATGAGAATAATCAACGCCGCAACCGTTGCGGAAGAACGGGTTAAAAATGGCGAGGTTCGTGTAGCGAAAGTTTATGCGGGTTCAGCCGAAGCAAACAAAAAGGCCGAATCGGTTCAGGTCTATGGACAGGAACAGTACAAGATCGGCAGCGCAAGGTGGAAGAACAGCGCAGGGTATAATGCACTGTGGGACGAAATCGGCTCTATGCAGTATGCGCTCAAGCAGAAGAATGCGGCAAACCCTGCAACATCAACCGAGCTTGCTGGTTACCTTGCAAAGCTGTTCATTGATGTTCAGCGTCAGGCAGATGATCTTCTCGACATTACTCCGTTCATTGCGAATGTGATTAAGACCGAGACCGCACAGGAAATCTCGTACATCCGTAACTGGCTTCCCTTCATTGGTAAAGAGGAAATCATCTCTGGTACCAATGACATGGTTCCGCTCATGGATCAGGCTACGGCAGCTACTGAGCAGATTGTTCAGTATGTTCGTGCGTTCGGCTGGAAAGACAGTGTCAAAAACATGGCCTTTGCGCCTATCCCTGTTTTGCAGCGGGTAACCGAAGCTGCCGCGAGAATCTCGACTGATTACCGCAACGCGCAGATGATGGACCCGATCAATGCAGTAGAGTCATGGGGAGCAAAACACGCACAGGCCGCTGACAGTGCAGGTACAACTTTTGATCTCAAAGTGTATAACACCATCCGCAAGGCCCGGAAGACTCTTGGCAAGCTGATTCACCCGATGTATACAAACCGGCTCATTTCAACGATGGCGGGTTATAACAACGTTGGACTTCTGGTGCATCCTTCTGATTTGTGGGACATTCAGCGCGTTGTAACCGGCTTTACCGCTGGTGGACTCGTGCAGAATGTGGCAAGTCTTCCAGTCGGAAACATCGTTCCGTATGCCTGTGGTATTCAGCATGGCGAGACGTATGGGGAAGAAACCCTGTCGCTCCCCGGCGTTACCGAGGGAAAAGCGTACATGTTTATTCCCGATCAGGCGATCATCGTTGACAAGCGGGACACTACGCTGGAAGTCGGAACCGGTTCTGTGCTTGAACTTTCCACAGAGGAACGCTCGTGGCACCGCATTTCCGGAGAGAACACCAGTTACCTTATTGGTGGCGCGGCAACAAACACCGGAAAGGGCGCAATAGTCCAGATAACCTGGCCTACTGATTCCTAAACGAACGGGGTGGGAGACCGCCCTTGTTCCCTTCCCCCGTTTGGGGGCTTGCCGGTTCGAGACCGGGGAAGGGAAGAGCAAAGAAAAGGAGCGTGTTACATGGCAACATTCGAGCAAGTAAAAACAGTACGATTAAGAATCCATGACCCGCTCGGGTTTATCAATCTTGTCGAGGTTGAAGAGCTTCCTGGAACGCCGGCTAATCAGACAGCGTATTCAATTACAGGGTCAGGCGTGTATCAGAAATATATTGGTGAAATATGGCAGTCGGTGGACCTTGAAATATCTGACGAACAGATAAAGCTGCTCATTGATTTGCATGGTGTAGATTGGGCAACCATTCAGGCTGTCAAGAATATCATGATGGCACTTGGCAAACAGCTTGGCGTAGCGTCTCACACAAGCGGCGTTGAATCAGTTCAGTATCAGAGCTTGGCAACTTTGTATGCGTTCTACAAAGGAATGCTTGCAACAATGAAAGAAGATATTGAAGTAGAAGAGGGCGTTACAACCGGGAGATTCTTTACAACGACACGTCCGGTGATCGGTGGGGTTGAAGAATTATGATTATTGAACAGATGCGCGTCGGATATGAAAAGCTAATTAAGTTCAATGAAACACCTGCTAGGGGGTGGGTATATCCGATGAAGGATAATGGGCTTGGTCAGATGATTCGAGACCTTGACCTTCCGCCGGTGATTAAAAGCGAGAATGTGCGATTGGCCCATGAATCAGGAAGTGTTCCGGCAAAGACTGAAAAAGTAACCGGGCTTTCAACAAACGCTTCATGTTTCCTGAATCTTTATTATTTCAGCACGATCAAAGAAGGTGATATTGTTGCGATTCAGGGTCAGGGTTGGAAAGTTGGACACGTTGAACCGGCGATTGTATGCGGGGGAGTTTATGGCAAACACGCTCCGGTGTATCTTGCCAATCTATCTGGGGCTTGTGACATAGAGTCCTTTTTCATTGACGATGAAGAAGGTGAGATTGACGGATTGAATATAGTCGTCACGCTTCTTGCCGGAACAGACATTACCGCACTTGAACCCGTGGTAGGATTTACCGGGAAAATTATTGATAAGACAGGTGTTCAGGATTTTACCGAGCCGGTTGAATATACCGTGACAGCGGAGAACTTTGAAACAAAGACCTATACCGTGACCGTGGAGGTAGAAGAATGAAATCAGGAAACCTGCCGCCACGTGATAGCGGGTCAATGTTCGGCGTAGAGATGAAAGGGCAACTTATACAGATTGATATAAATGGCAACACGTATGAGTTGACGAAGGAACAGGCGTTGCGGTTGCTCGGAGAGATCGCGGCAACACTCGAATGTAGCGAGGCGATGAATGGCTAATGAAAGCATGATGATGCAAATAGCTAAGGTCAACTCAAACATTGTCGGTATATTCGGCAGGAAGCGAAATGCGCTAATTGCATTAAGCATCAGATATGCAGCGAAGGCGTTACAACAGTTCAGGGTTAGACAGCGTGGTGAAGAGTGGTGGGACAACCAGACCTATACCGCAGTCAACACCGTTTTTTCAAGTTCGATGATTACAGCCGATGTTGTCGGGTTTTTTCTTTCACACCTTGTTGAGTACGGGGTATATTTGGAACTGGCAAACAATCGTAAACACGAAGCATTGCGACCGGTGGTATTTGAGCTTGAAAAGCAGTTCATGGAAGATGTGAAAAGGATAATCGCCGCATGAAGCAAGCAATAGTGAAACGGTTGCGGACAGGTAAAATAAAGAATGTAGTAGAGTTCGGGACGCCGCCGACTTCATCACCGTATATCGTGGTGAAGTTTGAGAGAGTTCCAGGTGGCAGGAATGTGCGGGTCATTGTTCATTACGAACAAGGGTATGGAAAGGATTTGGAGCGGTACATTTTCAAAGACCTTTCTTTATTGCTTAGGAATTGGAAAGGAATGGATTCATGCGGCAACACTTTCAAAGTGAAAGAGACCGATGAATATACGGACGTTGTCGTTACTAACGATGACACAACTATTTCAATGGAACGGGTTTTTTACGTTCCGTTAAGACTTCATTAAGGAGAAAAAGCAAATGGCGTACATTAACCAACACACACGTTTTGCTACCGAAGGCTTCCGGGTAAAACGGGCGAACCCGGATGGAACAGTGCCTACAGCGTCTAGGTTCTTGGGATTTTCAACCACGGTTGATCTTACCGATGTTATTGACGAGGTCCTATTTACCGCAGATATGACGATCAAAGTTGACAATGGAGAAGCAGAAGAAAACGAAGTTGACTTCTCCGCAGCCGGCGATAAGGCCGCCGTTACGGTAGCAGAAGCCATTGATGCCTTGGACACTGCCGATTTTACCGGTATCACGTGGAGCGAAGATAGCGCAACAGGGCGGTTGCGTGGTGTTTCCGAAACCGGCGATGAAATCGAAGTAACTGGGGCCCTTGCCGCTGCTCTTGATTTTGGACAGGGCGTTAAACACGGGGGAAATGGGCTTGAGTTTATCAAGGTTTTTAATGACCGTACCAGGTCAATCAAAATGACCAAGAACAAGAAGGACAAAGAAGAGATTGACCAGGAAGGGGCGAAGGGTGGAATAACTCGAATGCTCATTTCTGCAAAACTTCTTGGACAGACTCTTGCAATTGCGCTCAAAGACAAAGATTATGAACTCCTTGAACTCATTCAGGGCGGCACATTGGATCGGTCAACGGGCGAGTATGCACCTCCCCGCTCAACCCGCCAGGAATCCCCGATATTTTTTACGGATGTTTTCTCCGCGATCTACGGAGAGGGTGAAAACAAAATGGAGAACATGAGTGGATACGAACAGCTTCGTTTCCTTTGTTGCACCGGACTTGAAAGCGACGTGCCGATTGAATCGAAGTCATGGGCTGACTATGCTTTTGACGTTGAAGCGAGTGCATACACCAATGATTCGGGAAACAAGGAACCGGCTTGGTGGGAAAATACAATGACTGTTGCGGCATTCGAGGGAATGCACGTTGAAACTGTTTGATAAAATAATCGGTGAAGCCGTTAGTCGAGAAATCGACCGGCGGCTTTCTGATGTCAAACAAATACAGCCGAAGGAAGGATATAATTCTACCGAGGCTGTCAGGGGAGCGCTGTTTCATTGGGTCCTTGTTCCTTTTAACGATGTTCCTGTCTGGTGCAAACTCCGATGTCTCAATCAAACACAGCTCGAATCATGTGGCGGTGTTTCTCTTGTGAATTTTGTAAAAGGTGTATCAGAGAAAGTGCCGACAACGAAAGAGATGATAGACATTCGCAACACTCAAGAAGCGATGGCAAAGATGTGTTTAGTCATTCCTTCTTTTGACGAAATCATGAAGCTCATTACCGATGAAGATTTGGTCATTCAGGGAATCAAAAAGCAGATAACGGAACTCAAGGACGTTGATCCGAAGACATTGCCACCGACAAAGCGAAAAGACCTTGAGGAAGAACTTTTCAAGCTGGAAATTTCGGTAGCGTTTCTTTTGCCGGAAGACGCTATTGGATTTCTGACCTCATGGGCGCTGGGCATTGATGTGAGCAACATTAAAGACATCACCGAAGATCAGTTATTCAGTGCAGCTTTACTTGCGGAGAAAGGACATGATAATCCAACAGACCATATAAATGGGTATTTTGTTGATCGTGATAAACCCGACCTTGATACCTGTGCATGGAATGTCCTGCACAAAAGAAGGGAACAGGAAAGCAATAAAAAGGGCGGGATGAAGTGGATAGGCAGGGGTGAATAATGTCAGTTGATGCCGGGACAGTCTGGGCGAGCGTACAAATAAAACTAGATAAACTCAATGCCGACGTTAACAAAGTCGAAGCACGAATGAACCAGTTCGGGCAGCAGAATAAAACCGCTGCCAATGGAATGGAGCGGGGCTGGTCAAAATCTTTTGGCGGGATAAGCCTTGCCGGTGTTGCTGCCTTCGCCGGGTTGGGATTAGCCGTTAAAGGAGCTATCGGGATTTTTGCAGGGTTCGAGCAATCAATGGCAAATGTTCAGTCAGTAGCGAGAGGAACACCGGCAGAGTTTGCAGCGCTTGAACAAGCGGCAAAGGAAGCGGGAGAGACGACACGCTTTACCGCTTCACAGGCTGCCGACGCTTTGTACAATCTCGCATCTGCGGGACTTTCCGCTCAACAGTCTGCCGATGCGTTGAATGGTGTATTGCAGTTAGCTGGTGCGACAGGTTCAGACCTGGCTTCAACAACTGCAACAGTAGCGTCAACGCTTAGTCAGTTCAGTTTGGAAGCAGAAGAATCCGGAAGAATATCAAATGTTTTTGCTGCTGCGATTGCTAACAGCCAAGCAACCATGGATAAGCTAACCCCCGCCTTTAGACAGGTTGGCTCCGTAGCCGGGGCGATGGGATTGTCGCTTGAAGAAACAACCGGTGCGATGCAGGTTCTATTCAACGCAGGATTTCAGGGAGAGCAAGCGGGAACAATTCTCCGGAACATGTTGTCAGAGCTTGCAGATAGCACTGGGCCTGCATCAAAAAAGCTTGTTGAGCTTGGTGTTAACATAGAAAAACTTGATCCGTCAGTTAATAGTCTTTCGGATATTATGGGAACTCTTTCCGAAGCCGGGCTTGACGCTGGCGAGGTTATGAGCGTATTCGGAGCACGGGCGGGCCCTGGACTTCTTACACTTATCAAAGCAGGTAAAGATGGTATTGAAGAATATACCGATGCAATAACCGGAACAGAGGCGGCCGCAGAAGCGTATGCAATCCAGAATGACACGCTGGCGGGTAGTCTCGACATGATGAAGTCTGCCGCAGAGGGAGCGCAAATATCGTTTGCCGAGGCATTAGCACCGGCAATGAAAGCCGTTGTAGATGCTGGAACAAAAGTCATAGGGATTATTTCAGGACTTCCAACACCGGTAAAAACTTTTACCGGCATTCTTGCGATTGCTATACCAGTCGTTGGGCTGGCTACAGCTGCCGTGACTGTTCTTGGTGGGGCCTTTGCATTTATGCTCGGGCCAGTAGGATTGGTTCTTGCTGCCGTTGCAGGGTTGACAGCGGCATTTGTGGGCATATCGAACGCAGTCAAGAAAAACCGCATTGAGTTTGTCGCTAAAGAGTATGGAACTCTTGCCGAAGAAATCGGAGTAACAACCGAGCGCATGAGCGAACTGGAAAAAGAGGCAAGGGGTCTTGGCGCAACAGATAAAAATGTCAGGGAAGTTATAAAAGCCGTCAAGGAATTGCAAGATGAGCTTGGCGTAACCAGTGATGAAATAACGGATGTGTCAGATATAATGACTTATGCTTTTGCTACTAGTGCATATAGCGCAGCGGAAGCCGTGGATATGATTACTGAAAGCGCAGGGTTGTCACGTGAAGCCGTTATCAAGATTGGCATTGCGTCAGGACAGATTACCGGAGAGTTCAGAGACCAGCTTGTACAGCAGCGGAATATAATTGACAGAAACAACACGCGGATGCAGCAGGAATTGCAGATACGGAATTATATCGAAGAACAGAAACGGTTACTTTCCGAGGGCAAAGTCGGAGCGGTTGCGCTTGCTACTGCGGAAGAAGAGAGGGCAATACGACAAGCACGTCTCATAAATGAATTAAAAGAAGTTGACCGGCTTACGCAGGGCGGTATATACACCGAAGTCGAGGGATTAGAAAAGAAGATCGAATTACGAGAGGATTTAATCCGTGCAATTCAGAAGGAAGCAGCGGAAACCGGAAAGGTAAACGCAACGTCAGTGAAACAGCTTGAAGATTCACGCAAGATGATTGAACTGTATGCAAATGAAATTGAACGATTGACTGGTGAGAAAAAGAAGGTTGGAGAAGCGGAGAAAGTCGCTGTGGACCTTCTTGACCAATACCAGCAGAAAATAAATGCAGTTACGCTTGACCAGGATGAGTTACAAGCAGCCGAAATAGAACGAGTAAGACAAATGCTTGCTGCCTCAGGTGTAGAACAAGAAACTATTGATGCCGTCATTGCAAAGGTTAAGGAATACCATAAAACATTAGCAGATGATGAGGCAATAAAAAAGCATGAAGAATTGCTTGAAAGTCTCAAGAATACAATCTTTAATTCTTTTTCCGGAATGACAAGTGCGTTAGTTGATTTAATCAACAACGTCTATGATGCAAAGGCGATTAGATTAGATCAGGATATGCAAGCAGAACTCGAAGCCAACGGATTGTCAGAGGAAACAGCAGTCGAGAAAGCCGAGAAGCAAGTAGCGATTGCACAAGAGACCGGAGACGCTGAGGCAATTCAAGAAGCTGAAAATGCTTTGAAAAAAGCGCAGATAGAAGAAAAGTATGCAAAGAAAAAAGAACAGCTTGAATACGGAGGTGCCGTATTTGCCTGGAACATTCAAAAGCTACAAGCCGTTGCGAGCGCTGCGCTTGCAGTAATGAATGCGTATGCGGCTGGATTCAGGTTTGGGCCGATTGTTGCGAGCGCATACGCTGCTACCGCAGGAATTATTGGGGCGGTACAGATTGCAGCAGTACAAGCGGCACGGCCTGTCAAGGGATACCAGACTGGTGGTATAGTAAGCGCAACGGGAGGCGGTCAAGTTGGGCGGCTTGCGGAAAATGGGTACGATGAATACCTGTTCAACATGGGGCCGAGCGGAGATGCGTTCGCAAGCAAGATGGCGAACATGATAGCGCAAGAATTGTCTGGAAGAATTGGCGGGAATATAACGCTTATCAATGAAGTTGACGGGGAAGTGTTAATGAATGTAGTTGTACCGAGAATGAACAGCGGGCAGTATCGCATAAAGTGGGGGGAGTAAGTGAAAATCTTATTTGATAAAATTGCTAAGAACTCGGTAATAACGTCAGAACAAGAAGATGCAAGTTTCCCTGCTTCAAATCTTGTTCACCAGTTTGCACGGGTGTATTACAAGTCCACAAGTTTTGACGATGTCATTACCATTATGTTTGATGACCAACGTGAGGTGAGTTCTTTTTTCTTTACCTTCTCGAATGCGGTTAGCATGACAGTGCGGCTGTATAAGTGGGATGCAACACTTTTGGAAACGATAGACGTTGATTGTTCCTATGATGCCGGTGCAGAATACTTTGATGCAGTTAATGCACGATGGGCAACAATCACAGCTGAATCAAATGTTTCAAATGATTTAATAATCGGGGCGGTTGAGTTTGGAATGGAAACGGATTACCCGCTGCCTACTGCAAACTTTGTGCCGATGTTTGAGTCGAAGTCAACTATGGATGAGTCAGATCAAGGGCAGGTGAGTTTCCAGTACGTTGAGCCGAGGTATAAATATATAATGAAATATCAAGCAGTACCAAAGTCTGATTATTTAACCCTGCTTGAATTGTTCCGTAGAGTTGACCGTGGTCATATTTGGATTGATATAACAGAGGAAGATCACAGCGTGTACCGTCCGCTTTATTGTGTGACAAACATAATTGAGGGCGGGGAACGAAACGATGATCTAGTATCGTTTAACATAACATTCACGGAGGCAAGATAATGTTTATTAAGATAGAAGGGCCCGGAGATGCTCCGAGCGAATTGACCGATTGGCAGAAAATAAGCGCACTGTTTCAGGCTACTTGGTTGCGGTTAAACTCTCCCTTGATTGTAGACGGTTCAACGATAAAACGAGGTTCAGCGGTAAATGTCGGTGGTCAGTGGTATGTTGCGTCTTTAGACGAAGCGATTACCGGGAGTGCATCAGATTATGTGAAGCTGACCGTTTCCGGGGAGACCCTTACAGCCTCTTTTGCATCAAACCTTTCAAGTGTCTCTTGGAATGATGAATGGTCAGGTTGGTATGATGTGTCCGGAAACAATTACCAGTTCGATGAAGTCAAAGCGTTTTCTGTTGGCGCAATAAACAGGATTTATTCTAACGAGAGATTTTTCCCGTCATTGAATTGGAGCAAGGGTCTTTCTAGGGTTCTTTCAAACGCTAACCTTGCAAAACTTTTCCATCCAGACGCAATAACAACACTAACCGGGAGCGGAACATACACAGTGCCTTCTGGTGTTTATCAGGTAAAAGTAAAATTGATCGGGCCGGGTGAAAATGGGGCTGATGGATATGTAAGTACTCCCGGAGACGGTGGGGCGAGCGGCGAAGAGATAACCGTAACCATTAGCGTTACACCTGGACAGGAGATCAGCTATTCGGTCACAGGGACATCGACGGTGTTCGGCTCTACAACAGCTGCAAAGGGAGCCGGGTATCTTGGACAAAAATCAGGAAGCGGAGTACCTTTTGGCGGGCACGGCGGAGGGTATAAAGCCGGAGAGGGGGGAGG
>CAZVEL010000188.1:0-4762 GCA_964626305.1 uncultured Treponema sp.
AACGGGTTTCTCGGGAGGCGGGCGACCGGGCGCGACAGGATCTGGTTGTACGACAGGTTGTTCGGGCGGTTTTTCCACGGGCTCGGGTGGTTTTTCCACTGGTTCGGGCGGTTTTTCCACGGGCTCGGGCGGTTTCTGTACCGGTTCATTTGCCGGGCCTTCTATCGGGCGTTCAATTCCTCCAGCTCCGTTGCTTCGCTCAAGTGCGACCTCTGGGGGGACAAACAGGAAACGTCCGACCAAAAGCATGGCCGAGGCACCGAAAATTATCGCCAACAGTACTATATTGGTTTTTAGGGCGGAGACCTTTTTTCTGATGGTTTTTCTCTTTTTCGTTTGTGGTTTTCTCCGGACAGGAGAACGCCGCGACCGCTTCTTGTTGTCCATACACCAATGAAGATACGGACAACAAGCCCCGGATGTCAACCGAGGAATTGTCGCGGCGGGGGAAACTGTTTAACTGTAGAGCATCTCGTGAAGCTCTCGGGAACAGGATTGAAGCTTTCTGAGCACCCGCAGCTCTACCTGACGGATTGTTTCTGCGGAAACACCATACTGTTGTCCGATATTTTTGAGTGTTACCGGCTTGCCCGAGGCATCAAGGGTATATCGCTTTATCATTATATCCCGTTCATTGTCCTTGAGATCTTCAAGAATCTGCATGATACAATCACGGGTATACTGTTTCATGAACTGATCTTCCGGGCAGTATGTGCGATCCGGTAAAACATCTTTCAGAGAAAGTGAATCATCTTCGTCCAGCTTGAGATCAAGGCTGGAAATGGTTCCCGAACTGACGAGGATATCCGATACTTCCCGTACGGGTATACAGAGTTCCCGTGCAATTTCTTCGTTTGTCGGATGGCGTGAGTATCGCTGGTACAATTCGGCGGATGTTCTCCGAATACGACTGGCAAGTTCCTCTTTCCGGAAGGGCAAGCGGATCATTCGGCGTTTGTTGGCAATAGCACGGGTTATAGCCTGTTGTATCCACCAGCATGCATAGGTTGAGAACCGTACATTATAGGAAAACTCATACTTTTGCGCAGCAGTTATAAGCCCAAGGTTTCCTTCCTGAATTATGTCGATAAGCGGCATGTCCGGCGCTGCATACTTGCGGCCGATAGTAACAACCAGGCGTAAATTCGATTCGATCAGTTTTTTTCGTGCAGAAAGATCTCCTTTCTGTATCTTTTTCGACAGTGCAAGTTCTTCTTCGAAATTCAACAACGGATATTTTCTGATTTCCTTGAGATACTCTTTTAATGAATCGTGGTCGCTCATAAAACCCCCGCTGATTACAAGCAATAATCGTGCCAACTGACCAGTCGGTTTGTACAAAGCGTGTATTTCTATGTAGAAGAACAAAGAATCTCTAAAGAGTATAAAACAATCATTTTTATGTGTATACTTTTCTACACTTATTAGCGGGGGTAACTGTATACTTTTCCATCATTTCCCTGTATCTGAAAAGACAAGTCACTCGAAGAGGATCCAACACGACTGGCCAGAGCTGGAACTGAAAGCGGAAATTTCCCGCCGCCGCCGGGTAAATCAACGGCATATTCGGGAAGGGAAAGGCCTGAAAGAAGGTTTCGAAGATGTAGCCAGATACGCATTCCCTCTTCCGGGGGGACACGGAAAGACGCGGTTCCCGGCGCGAGGTCGCACTGAAAAAGATACCCGGGTTTAACACCGAGACACACGAGTCCGTGAAAAAGAGCAGCAAGAATTTCCGGGGAATCATTTACTCCGCGAAGCAATACCGTTTGCGACTGCTGTGGAATTCCCGCACATCGGAGAGCGGTAATGCATGCCTGCTGGGCGGCACCCAGTTCCGCAGGATGATTAATGTGCGGAATAACCCACAAAGGCGCAAGGGAAGCAAGCTGGCTGATAAAATCCGGGGTGAAACGTTCCGGTGCGAACACCGGCCCACGGGTACAGAAGCGAATCAGGAGATCGGAGCGTACACTGCGTACTTTTCGCAGAAACGCAAACAATGCATCAGGAGGAACGGTTAAAGGATCACCGCCGGAAACAAGTATTTCACGAATGGCAGGGGTTTGTGCGAGATAGCCGGTGATGGCGTCCTGTTCGGTTTCGTCCAGAAAACCCCGGGAACGGGCAGTAAAACTCTTTCGAGAACACAAGCGGGGGAGGGCGAGGCGTTTTCCGGTAACGAGGGCAAGCACCCGGTTCGGATACTGATGTACAAGATGCGGTGTTACCAGATACCGCTGTTCGCCGAGGGGATCGGGTGTTTCTTCCGGCGCCAGCTCCTGTTCACCGGGCGAAGGTTCAACCTGGCGGGTAAGCGCCAGCCGCGCGGCACTGTCTGCCTCGTCAACAAGACGGGCAAAGGCCGGCGGCACCAGGCGGGGGAACTGCGGAGCTGACGAGTCTTTCCGCCAGTCGGTGTCACTCATGCAGACGCATCTCCGAACATGAGGGAGGCCATGACCGCGGCGTCTCCACAAAGATAGTCGAGTACGCAGTATTCATTAGGCTGGTGTGCGGTTTCATCCATACGGGACCAGACAACGGCGTGATATCCTTTGTTGCGAAGCTCGGCGGCTACGGTTCCGCCGCCTACGCCTATGGGGCGCGCCGCGACCCCATACACCTGTTCTATTGCATGAGCGAGCGCGGTAACCACCGGAGCATCCTTCGGTGTCGCCTTTGACTCAATTTTCTGATCGATCCGCCAGCTGATGTTCACGCGGTAGCGTTCTTCAATACGCTTTGCCACGAGCGAAATCCGTTCGAGTACTTCAGCGAGAGAATACCGGGGAAGGATGCGACAGTCGAGGTAAAATACGTCTTCTCCGGGAATGGTATTCACGTTGGGGACATTCGCCTCCTTACGGGTCGGCTGAACGGTTGAGCGGTCGGGTTCAAACAGGGGATCACGGGCGTCAAAGTACTGTTCGAGTGCGTTAAGTTCAAGTGCGAGAGCGCAGCCGGCAAGATGGGCATTCACTCCCTGATCCGGCCGTGAGGCATGGGTTTGCGCCCCGCGAGTGGTTATCCGAAGCCAGAGGATGTTCTTTTCTGCAATCTCCATGGCATCGCCCGCAGGATCTCCTCCGTCGGGGATGAGGATGAGATCGTCCGGGCCGAAAAGAGCATGGTTTTCAAGGAGATACCGGATACCGTATGTCGAGCCTACTTCCTCATCGGCGACAAAGAGGAGTTTGATGGTATACTCCGGCACAATACCATTTTCAAGAAAAGCAAGAGCGGCAAAGACCGACGAAACGAGTCCCTGCTGATTGTCTTCCACGCCGCGGCCGACAAGTTTTCCGTCCTTTTCAACGACTGTCCAGGGGTCACTCTCCCATTTGGAAAGATCGCCCGGCGGCACCACGTCGAGGTGGGTCATGATCCAGACGACCTCGGTGCGGTGGCCGGGGACGGTTACCACAAGGTTCGGCCGGATACCCGCCGAAACACGGGTATCGGGAGCGTCAAAACGTTCACCGGCGGGAAGACCGAGCGCGGCGAGCTCCTTTTCCAGGAGCAGACATTTATCAAGCTCACCATCACCGCCGGATTCGGGCGCAAGCGCCGGGCAGGAGGTGAGTTTTCTCTGAAGATCGGTCATCCGGTCGCGCTGAGCGGCCAGCCAGGTGTGTATTGCTTCACGATTGCTCATGTTATCGCTCCGTATTCTTGTGTGTTCGGTATACATCCCAGGTGCTCGCTATGAGTGTCTTGCAGTCCGAGAATTTCGCTTCCCAGCCGATGCGGGTTCGTGCATGGACCGATGTGGCATAGAGTTCGGAAGGATCGCCGGGGCGTCGGTCCACATACCGGGCCGGAATCTCAACCCCGGTGACCTCGCGCGCAGTTTCGAGCATTTCGGTCACGGTAATGCCGGTTTCGCTTCCGAGATTGACCGTGAGGCTTTCGTCTTCCCGGTCGATAGTTTCAAGGGCCAGGACATGGGCGCGGGCGAGATCGCTCACATGCACATAGTCGCGCACGCAGGTGCCGTCCCGGGTATCGTAATCGTTTCCGAATATCTGCAGTTCCTTCCGCCAGCCCATGGCCACTTCCATGATGATGGGCAACAGGTTCTGCGGGTTATTCTCAAGCCCGCGAACCGCTCCGTCAGGATCATACCCGGCGGCATTGAAATACCGGAGCGCGGCAAAGCGCAAACCCCGGATACGGTCATACCATGCGAGGATTCGTTCAATTTCAAGTTTGGTAAACCCGTAGTAGCTTTCAGGATTTGTTGGATGGTCTTCATCGATAGGAAGATACTGCGGTGAGCCGAATATCGCGGCCGAGGAGGAAAACACCATGCGTTTGCAGCCGTGTGTGCAGGCCGCGTTAAGTATGTTGATGGTTCCGGAAAGATTGTTCACCGAGTACTTTTCTGGTTCCGACATGGACTCGCCAACCGCTTTGAAGGCGGCAAGATGCACAAAGGCGTCGAATCCCCGGGAAAAGGCGGCATCGAGATCATCTGGATGGCGGATATCACCGGCGATAAAGGCAGTTCCCGGGAAAAGGTTTACCAGTAACCCGGAAGAAAGATTGTCGAACACGGTGACCTCATGTCCCGCGGAAAGAAATGCTTTTACGACATGGCTGCCGATATACCCGGCTCCCCCGATTACCAATACCTTCATATATACTCCTCGAGTGCTTCCGTTGTCGCTTCCCAGCGTTCGGTGAGCTCTTTTATTGTTTTTTCAAGATTTTCTATTTTTTTCTGAACCATTCTGCTTTTTTCTCCATCAGTATACAC
>CAZVEL010000189.1:0-4478 GCA_964626305.1 uncultured Treponema sp.
CATCGATGTGGATCATGTCGCCATTATGCTGTTCAATCTGTGTAATGGCACTGCCAAGATTCGAAAAGTCGGCGCTGAGAAGCGACGGGGCAAGAAGATACGGTCTTTTCATTCCTATATAGTAGCAAACTCCCGGCACGGTGTAAATAGAATACCTTAATTGACTAAACACGAGGAATGAGTATAATGGAAGAAGTATCATGGCTATAGAACCGGTTCCCGGATTGTTACCGCAAGTGTATGAACTTCTCAAATCTGGCGAACTTGAGCAGGCAAACAGGGATCTTGCGCGAATTTTGCAGCAGGACCTGGAAAATGCTGAAGTTTTATTTGCCCTGACCGGTGTCACCTTCTGGATTGACAAGTTGAAACGTGCGCGTGAATCGTCTACCGATTTCGAGCGCGGAGAATACCTCGTCTCCCAGTGGAGACCCTTTACGGCCTACATGGAAAGAACGGGAAAGATCTACGAAGTCGGCATGTATGCGATGCGGCAATGTGTCTTTACGCTTGCCCTCCGGTTTTATCAGTCTTTATACCGTGAAGACGGAACCGCACAGGAAGCGGAACTGTACCGGAAAATAGGTCTTTGTTACAAGTCGCTCGGAGACTATGAACGCGCGCTGCATCTGCTTGAACAGGCAGTCAATGCCGAGCGCGATTCACCGGCAATACTGGCCGAGCTGGGCGACTGCTACGCGCTGTGCGGGGAAATACGTCTTTCAAAGGTGTATTTCCGGGAAGCTTTTTTTCAGGGAGCCGATGCGGTTGATCTGCACTTCCTTGAATCGGAGATAATCTGCCGCCTGATCTCGCAGGTTCAGGCGTTCGGCTTTTCAGGCCAGGTTCTTGCCGAATGGCTTCCGGTGTACGGTGTTCTCTATGGGGTTTTAAACGTGAAACGTGAGCTTCGGGCACTCGAATTCGGGAAGCTCAAGCAGGCGATCTTCGCGCTTGAAAATGAAATAAAGGATGCGGCCGAACAATCCAGATCCATTCTGGTTCCGCGGCTCATCAATCACTATTTTTGGCTGATCGATCATTATATTAATGTCAATGACGATAAGACCAGAATTAACGAAGTGTTACTAAAAATCAAATTGCTGGATACCGACGTGTACAACCGGTACACTGTGTAGAGCTGGCGTTTGCAGGAGAAATTACCATGTCCGAGTCGTTGATCAAATCTGTCCAGAATATGCTTAATGAAGAGAAGTGGACCCGTGCTACCATCAGCAATTATTCCGTTTCCAATTTCAAGGATCTGGACAACATCATCAAAGAAGCGTCCAAAGTGAAATGCCTTGACGAAATAAAAGAACTCTGCGACGAGCACCTTGCGCATACTAAGAACAGTATTATTGCTTTGTATCTTTCGGGCATCATAGCTCTTTCAAAGCAGTTGCTGGATGATTCAGCCATGGTCAACCTGGTGAGTATCTTCATCGACAATCATAAAACACAGATCGTTGAACATCTGTGCAATCGCGTTCTGGAATTCGGCGAATCAAAATATGCTCTGCGTACGCTTGCCGATACTTACAAGGCCGAGAACAACGACGCCATGTATGAAATCTGGGAACGTCTGGTAAAGATTGATTACGAAGAAGCCGACATCGCAAAATCTCTCGCGGAAAAATATGAACGCGACGGTGACATGGAAACTGCGATTGAGTATTACAAGAAAGCCCTCTACCGCTATATAAACCGTCACCAGACCAATTCCGTAAAGGAAGTCTGGACTCACCTTGTTTCCCTTATCCCGGAAGAAATCGACTTTTTCTACCATGTTCAGCGTAAAATTTCCAAGAATATCGGCGACGACCGCAGCGCCATGCTCATGCAGGAAGTATATGTATATTACAAGGAGAATGAAGAATGGGACATCGCTATCGATATACTGAAGACCATTCTCTCCTGCGACGACAAGGATTCCTGGGCACGGAAAGAGATTGTTGAATGTTTCCGCGGCAAATATGCCAAGCACAGCCTGCTTGAGGAATACATTCGGGCATCGAACCTGAACCAGAGCTGGCGTAATATTTTCGAAGCGATTGCCGAGTTCGAAAAGCATATTTCCTTCGATGCCGGGAACTTCGTCTTCCACCGCTCCTGGGGGGTCGGGCGTATTTCCAATGTTACCAATGACGAGATAACGATAGATTTTGCAAAAAAACGCAACCATACCATGAGCCTGAAGATGGCGGTTAATGCCCTCCAGACACTCAGCCGTGATCATATCTGGGTTCTCAAGTCGATCTGGAAAAAGGACAAGCTCACCGCCAAGGTAAAAGAAGATCCCACTTGGGCACTCAAGACCATTATCCGCAGTTACGACAACAACTGCGATCTCAAACATATCAAGGCGGAACTTGTTCCGCAGGTACTTACCGTCAATGAATGGACCAGTTGGAGTACCAAAGCCCGAAACATCCTCAAGGAAGATCCCTCCTTCGGGGTAAATGCCACAAATATTGACATGTATATGGTACGTGATCGGCCCATTTCCCGAGAGGAAAAGCTGTTTAACGAGTTCAAGGCACAGAAAAACTTCTTTTCCCGCATTGATCTTCTGCTCACATTTTCCCAGAAGGCCGATCCTGAATCGGAGTTCTTCGCTGAAATGTTCAGCTACTTTGCCGGGTATCTCAAGGCATTCAACCAGGTAAACGAACAAACCATTGCATCGTATCTTGTTATCAAGCAGATTGTTGCGGAACACCCGCACTTTAATCCGGGAATCCAGTACAATTTCGCCGAACTATTCAACGAAATTGACGATCCTTCTGCTGTATACACGGCAATGAAAGATAACGGTCTCAAGAAGAGCTACCTGCAGCACATCAAGAACTTCATCACCGATTGGCCCGATGTGTACATCAAGCTCTTCCCCACCGTCCTGTCCGCAGATATCCTTGAAGCCCTTGTAGCAGAAGGGTATTCAGACAAAATTACTGCACTTGTACAGCTTTCATTCGATAACTACCGTGATTATCGTGAAGCGGCAATCTGGTTTTTCAAGAATGCACAGGAAGCTGAATGGTTCAAGGCGGCCGGACTCGGTTTCGAAAAACAGCTTATTACGCTCATTCACATTCTGGATATTACCTACCGGGAAATCGAAAACCACCGTGATACCACGGAAAACCGGAAAATCAACCGGCAGGTACAGACCATTCTTTTCGGAAAGGATTCCCTCCTTTCAAACTTCATGGCCGAACATGATTCTGATACCGTTACCCGTCTGTACACCCTCATAGACGACGTAAAGGATCTTGATCCTGCAATCAAAATGCAGCTCCGCAATGCCATTCTTGAATCCCACAAGGGTTTCAAGTTCTTCGGATCCGAAGAGAAAACGGTTGTTTCCCGCGGACTCATCGTTACCGGAAAGATGCTCGAAGAAAAGAAAAAGCAGCTCCAGAATATTGTTGATGTGGAAATGCCGGCAAACTCCAAGGAAATCGGTTATGCCCTTTCTCTTGGTGACCTCCGTGAGAATGCAGAATACAAGGCTGCAAAGGAGCGCCAGACTATCCTGAATACTACCGCTACCCGGCTTCAGGAAGAAATTGAACGGGCAACAGTGTTTGATCCAACAACGGTTGTAACATCCCGTGTTTCATTCGGTACGGTTGTTTCCCTCAAAAATAACAAGGAAAACACCGAGGAAACCTATACCATTCTCGGACCCTGGGAATCTGATCCCGACAACTTAATCATTTCCTACATGTCACCATTCGGGAACGCCATTCTCAACCACAAGGTTGGAGAAGAATTGACTTTTACGATCAATGAGCGGGAATATAGTTATACGATTACATCTATCACTGCTGCGTCAATCTGATATTTTGAGGGGTATGCGCATGAGGAATGTAAAAAGGCTTATCGCTGTATGCATGGTGCTTCTTGCGTCATGCATGCTCTTCGCTTCAGGAGCGGACATTGTTGTTCTCATGGACGCGTCCGGGACCATCCTGCCATGGTTTGACCAGGTAAACAGTCGCATACTGCCGGACATAACCCGGAAGTTCGTGCGACAGGGCGATACATTTCATCTCATATCCTTCAATTCCCGCGTAAACCTTGAAATTGTCCAGCCGGTGCACGACGAAGAAGATGTATCGCGGGTAGTTTCACGCTTCATGCTCCTGTACCCGCTCGGACAGAACTCCGATTTTCTTTCCGGTCTCAATTATACCAATCAGTATATATCGTCCCTTCCTGAGCGTGAAAACAAGATAGTCATCATCATCTCGGATGGTATCTTTAATCCGCCGGATACCAGCCGGTATGCCGGGCTCAGTGCAGCCGACGCCCAGACAGAACTTTCATCGATGGCCCGTCGCATCCGCAGTGCCGGGTGGGATGTATACTATATAAAACTTCCCTTCCCGAAAAATGCGGTTATCCGTTCCTTCGACAATACGGTTCTTGCGGACACCTCTGCTGGTAATGCCGGGGATGAAACAAAGGAA
>CAZVEL010000190.1:0-12913 GCA_964626305.1 uncultured Treponema sp.
CTGAACTTGGCCAAAAAGCGGCTTACGCAAAATATCCACTATGCTCTTGCTCCATAAAGACTAAGCATTTCATCCGTCAAAGGATATCAGCATGACCCCTTACCGCCCGCCTTTCACCATCAGCCCCGAAATACTCAACCTGGTTGCCGAGATTTCCTTGGCGCTCGGGAAGTTATCGGTGGTACAGAGGGGTGCGCGGGCGTTCAGGCTCAGGCGGATTAACCGTATCAGGACCATACAGGCTTCTCTTGCCATTGAGGGGAACACCCTTAGCGAAGAACAGATAACCGCGATACTGGATGGGAAGCGCGTACTGGCCCCCGCTCGGGACATACAGGAAGCAAAAGGTGCATTTTCGGCCTATGAACGGCTGGACAGCTGGAATGCGGCATCCAGGGACGACCTGCTTGCGGCGCACAAACTGCTGATGGCCGGATTGCTTGATACCCCCGGAGAATTCCGTACTGGCGGGGCCGGAATCATGAAAGGAAAAGAAGTATTACATGTAGCTCCCCCGGCAGATCGTGTTCCCTTCCTTATTAAAGACCTCCTTGGCTGGTTGGATACAACGGAAGACCACCCCTTGATAAGCAGTTCTGTCTTCCATTACGAGTTCGAATTCATCCACCCCTTCCAGGACGGAAACGGCCGCATGGGACGACTCTGGCAGACCCTTATACTGTCCAAATGGAATCCCCTGCTCGCGTACTTGCCGGTTGAAACACTCATACATGACCACCAGCAGGAATATTATGACGCTATCAACCAGAGCAGCGCGGCCGCCAATTCAAGCGTCTTTATCACCTTCATGTTACGCATTCTCCTCAATGCCATAAAAGAAAGCCTCTCAACGTCGGAGAAAATGTCGGAGAAAGTGTCGGAGAAAATTATCAGGCTTATTGCAGAACATGATACTATTACCATAGCCGAACTCGCTGCCTTTATTGGTGCAAGCAGTCGAACCATCGAACGCAACCTCAAGCTGTTGCAGAGCGAAGGACGTCTGGCGCGTATCGGCCCCGCCAAAGGCGGAAAATGGAAAATATTGGAGAAAGAAACATGATAAAAACAAATTAATCAATCAACGAACAATTTTATATTATACTTCTACCCAAACTGATGAGCAGGGAAGTGAAAGGAGAGTTTTCAGAATGAACGAAATGGAAAAAAGAATTGCCGACCTTGCAAATGTAATAGATGATCCCAAAAAACACCTTTTGTATTACCGACACTCGCTCGCCGATGGAGAGCGAATGGAAATACCAGCGATAACTATACTACAAAAAGGATGTATTATATCGGCTACGAAAGACGATTCAAAAAATGAAATACAAAAACTATTCGTCGGCATTCCAACGGAAGAAAACTACCTGGACATCCTTTACTGCCCTCTTTGTATTACAACACCTATGCGTGACGGAAACAGATCCGGAACTCTTGTCATACATCCGTACTGGATTCCCGCAACAGTTGACAGAAAGGGAACCCTTTACCCCCCAAGCAACGAGAACGATATTCCCTGGTTGGTCCGGGGAGTCCTGGAACCAAACGACTACCTGAATCGAGAATATCCCGTACTTTCAACAGTTGAAAAAGTTGATATAGAAGGTAGTAGACTTTGCATAAATCGGACAACATGGTCAAGCTACCTAACAGGAGCTGAAGACTATTTCAAAGCCCAAGTGGGTTTTTCTATACATGAACTAGAACTTGAAGACTGGATAGTCGAAACCGATCGAATTGCACTCGTCCCTGCAACAATAGGTGGACTTACCGACCCCATTCTGAACTTTTATGATTATTATCTACACACAACGGACTCCCGCCTTCCTGGAGCACTTGCAAGTATATTGACTCCCCGGAGAACAAAACCGGAATCAATTGATGATCCAATTTCTGCTATCGGTGAAGCCATACATCATGGACAAATGGCAAATCGTTTCCCCTTGAGCCCATCCCAACGTATCAGCTTGGCACTGCTAAACAAAACGAAGATATTCAATACCTTTGCCGTGAATGGCCCACCAGGCACTGGAAAAACGACGCTGATACAAAGCATCATAGCAGATACTATCGTCAAATCATTTCTAGTATCTGAAAACCCACCAATTATCGTTGGCAGCTCCGCAAATAACAAAGCAATTACAAACATTCTTGATAGTTTCGCATCTGTCACCCCTAGCGAAGAATACCGTACCGGGCTCAATGAGCGATGGCTTCCTGAAATCGAAGTTCTCGGACATTACCTTGCCGCAAATAATACAGATAAAATTGAAAGTGCCCGTGATGCAGGTTACTGGGTCACTAACCCAGGTACAAAGGACGCTGATGCCTACCGTGACTACTGCGAACAACACCCTGTGGAGGCCTGTGAACCATATTTTCTTTCAAAACTAGAAGCATTTTGTCCAAACCTTGCAACTGCAGACCTGAATACAGCTTTTCAACAGATAAGGCAAGAAGTTGTAAAACTTGACACACAAATCAATGCCATTACAAAGGCGATAACATGTGTTCAAGAATTTTTTCTTTCATACAATCTTAAATCTACTACTATTTTGATTCTTTCAAAGATTGTCACTGAAAAAATTAGTATGGTTCATAACACCCGAGCACAACTCGAAACCGTATTGGAAAGTGAACACCTCCGAACAAACAAACCTGGATTCTTTGCCCGCTTAGTAGATCGTATACGTTTTGGAAAACCTGAAGTCCGTCGTGCTCGAGTACAAGCGGCTCTTATTCAGCGCGAGGATTTGTCCACATTACTTTTGGAAGAGAATTTCTATACCCTGTGTGAGCAGCTTTGGATGCAACGTGAAAGTGACTTCAAATTTGAAGTTAATCTGCAGAGAGCATGGAAAGAATTAAATCCTCACTATTTGCTGCTAAAGCCATACCTATCGGGAATTGATCCATCTCTTGAGATCAATTTTTCTGACTTGATAGAATATATTCAGGGAAGACTTGATCAAAATGAAAGACACAAAGCATTTTGGTGGGCGCTTCACGGATTTGAATGCAAATGGCTTATACAACGAGATGACTCAGAATATCGATCACTTAATCAAGGAGAGAGTCAGAGCATCACACGTTGGAAACAGCGATCATATCTTACGCCCGTTTTTGTCTCTACTTTTCATTCATTACCAAATTTCTTTTCATACAAGAAAAAAACGCCACAGAATAATTGGATTAACATACCATTGTCGGAACTTGTTGACCTGCTAGTAATCGACGAAGCTGGACAAGTTACTCCAGAATTAGGTGTCCCTGTTTTCGGTCTGACAAAAAAAGCAGTTGTTGTCGGAGATGTTCAGCAGCTGGAACCTATATGGAATATCCCCTCAGAACCCGTAGACTACTCGAATTGTAAACGCTCTGGGATTCTCAAAACACCTGAAGCATACGAAGGATTTGCTAAATCATATCGAAGCAGTGTAAATGGAAATCTCATGACTCTTGCTCAAGATGCTTCTTCTTTTATCTATCCACCCGCTTGGATTGAAGCAGGATCGCTTCTTGTTGAGCACCGCAGATGTGCTCCGTCAATTATTGAGTATTGTAATCGATTTGTGTATCACTCGCTGTTACAGATTAAAACAAAATCAAAAACGACTGAATTGCCTGCATTAGGTTATTGTCATATTGGAGGAGAGTCGCTCAAACGATCAGGATCACAGGCTAATCCCATTGAAGCACGTGCTATAGCAATTTGGATTAAGGCGAACAAAGACAGCCTCATCGAAAGATATAACACAAATCTTGCTAATATCTGTGCGGTTGTCTCTCCTTTTCGTGGTCAAGAATATGAGGTTATTAACGCATTAAAAGCCGAAGGTATATATGAAAAAGGATTCGTGGTGGGAACTGTCCACAAGCTACAAGGGGCAGAACGTCCTGTTGTAATATTCTCCCCGGTATATGGTCGTAATCATACGAGCGGGAAATTATTCTTCAATCAATCCTACAACATGCTTAACGTAGCAGTTTCGAGAGCTAAGGACCATTTCTTCGTATTCGGGAATATGGCCTTATTCAAGGCGACAGAAACACGAAGTCCCGCGAACGATCTAGGACGGCTGCTTTTCCAAACACCGAATGCAGAAATACCGAATACCTTTACACGAGATAAAGCTGAGTTAGAAACAAAGATACATACATGATACATAAAATTACCGAATCCGACATTGAAACCTTCGCCATAAACCTTTTGGAAAAACAGGGCTCTACGTACGTGTATGGCCCAACCATAGCACAGGACAGCGAAACTTCTGAACGCGCATTCTTCGCGGACGTGCTTTTACTCGACCGTTTACTAACTGAAGGCATCAAGGAAGAGAAGCAAAACTACTCATTGGTATGTATTGCCAGGAGTGTGAAATGACCCCTTACCGCCCGCCTTTCACTATCACCCCCGAAATGCTTACTCTTGTTGCCGAAGTTTCCTTGACGCTTGGGAAGTTGGCGGTGGTGCAGAGGGGGGGGGCTGGCGGTCAGGGTTCGGCGAATAAACCGGGTTATGTTGGTGATAATGTCGGAGAAAATTATCAGGCTTATTGCGGAGCAGGTGCTGCAGAACGAAGGACGTCTAGAGCGTATCGGCCCTGCGAAAGGCGGGAAATGGAAAATAGTCAGGAGGAACTATGTCTAAAGAAATAAAGAAAAGAGCATGCTTGCATAGTTCAACCGCCGAGTACCTAACCTACATTGCTGCAAGTGGTGGAGATTCGGAAAACCTGGAAATACTGTATCAGGATGAGAACATCTGGTTAACTCAAAAAATGATGGCGGCCTTGTATGATGTTACCGTCTCCGCTATCAACCAGCATTTGAAAACCATTTTCGATGATGGTGAGTTGACCCCCGATTCAGTTATTAAGGAATACTTAATAACTGCGGCCGATGGGAAAAAATACAACACAAAGCACTATAACTTGCAGATGATCATTGCCGTTGGATTCAAAATAAATAATGAACGGGCTGTTCGGTTCAGAAAATGGGCGGGGCAAATTGTAAAGGATTACACCATTCAGGGCTGGACCATGGAAGAAATGAGGTATCTTTTCGAATCTGATTTTGATAGAGTGGTCAAACAAATCGGGGGTTCTGATGACCAGTAAAATCATTGAATCCTCCATAGAGAACTTCGCTATCGAACTCCTGGAAAACCAAGGCTATCACTATATCTATGGTCCTTCCATCGCTCCGGATAGCGATGCACCCGAGCGAGCCTCGTTCGAAGATGTTCTGTTACTCGAACGGCTGAGAAAAGCTGTTGCTCGTATCAACCCCTCAGTGTCTCCCGATGCGCGGGAAGACGCCATCAAACAGGTACTGCGGATCTCATCTCCCGAACTCATTGTCAACAACGAGACCTTTCACCGCATGCTTACCGAAGGGATCAAGGTTACCTACCAGAAGAACAACCAGAGTCGCGGGGACCTTGTCTGGCTTGTCGACTTTCAGAATCCTACTAACAACGACTTCCTCGTCGTCAACCAATACACCATCATTGAGGACCATACCAACAAACGACCCGACCTCATACTCTTCGTTAACGGGATCCCCCTGGTTGTTGTTGAACTTAAAAATGCCGTGGATGAAAACGCGACCGTGCATTCCGCATTCAAACAACTGGAAACCTACAAACAGGCAATACCCTCGCTCTTTACCTATAACGGATTTCTCATAATCTCCGACGGACTCGAAGCGAAGGCCGGAACCATTTCGGCCGGCTTCAGCCGCTTTATGGCATGGAAAACGGCAGACGGAAAAGTGGAAGCATCGAAGCTCACGAATCCCCTGGATGTACTTGTTCCGGGGATGCTCAACAAGGCAACCATGCTGGACCTTCTCCGGCATTTCATCGTGTTTGAACAGTCGCGAAATGAAGACAAGGACACCGGGGTCATCACAATACAGACGGTCAAGAAACTCGCGTCGTATCACCAATACCACGCGGTGAACCGTGCCGTTGAATCGACGTTACGGGCCTCCGGTTTCGTCCAACATTCTCAGGCCGAAGAAGTTGCTTCTTCGCCGGGGGATTACGGCTTGCCGGATGTGAAGAAGCAGCCGTTTGGCGACCGGAAGGGCGGCGTGGTCTGGCATACACAAGGTTCGGGGAAGTCGCTGTCCATGGTCTTCTATACCGGGAAAATCGTTCTTGCCATGGACAACCCGACTGTTCTGGTAATCACCGACCGTAACGATCTGGACGACCAGCTCTTTGATACCTTCGCCGCTTCAAAACAACTCTTGCGGCAGGAACCGGTTCAGGCTGCAAACCGGGATCAGCTCAAGGACCTCCTCAAGGTGGCATCCGGTGGCGTCATCTTTACCACCATCCAGAAGTTTCAACCCGAAGAAGGCAACATCTACGAGACCCTGTCCGAGCGTACCAATATCATCGTCATCGCCGATGAGGCCCATCGCACCCAGTACGGGTTCAAGCCAAAAACTATCGATGATAAGGACTACGATGGCAATGTGATCGGCAAGAAGATCGTATACGGCTTCGCCAAGTACATGCGCGACGCACTGCCCCATGCTACCTATCTTGGATTCACCGGAACGCCCATCGAAAAAACGGATGTCAACACCCCGGCTGTATTCGGCAACTATGTCGATGTGTATGACGTGGCCCAGGCAGTCGAGGACGGCGCGACGGTGCGCATCTTCTATGAAAGCCGCCTGGCCAAAATAACCATGAGCGACGAGGGAAAGAAACTCGTCAAGGAACTTGACGACTCCCTCGATCAGGGGGAACTTTCCGAGACGCAAAAAGTAAAAAACAAGTGGACCCAGCTTGAGGCTCTCATTGGCAGCGAACAGCGCATAAAACAGGTTGCAGGCGACATTGTTGCCCACTTTGAACTGCGTCAGTCGGTCATGGATGGTAAAGGCATGATCGTTACCATGAGCCGCCGTATCGCCGCCGAGTTGTACCGGGAAATAATCGCCATTCGGCCCGAGTGGCATTCCGATGACAAGAAAAAAGGTGTTATCAAGGTGGTCATGACCTCCGCGTCTTCAGATGGTCCTGAAATCTCAAAACACTACACCACCAAGGAAGATCGGCGTGCACTGGCGGAACGCATGAGAAATCCCGATGACGAACTGAAGATCGTCATCGTCCGGGACATGTGGCTCACCGGTTTTGACGTTCCCTCCCTGCATACCCTCTACATAGACAAGCCCATGCAGGGACACAACCTCATGCAGGCCATTGCCCGGGTTAACCGGGTCTACCGGGATAAAACCGGCGGACTCATCGTCGACTATCTGGGTATAGCATCAGATCTGAAAAAGGCGCTTTCGTTTTATGCCGACGCAGGCGGAACGGGAGACCCGGCGAACACACAGGAACAGGCCGTTCAACTCCTGTTGGAGAAACTGGAAACCGTATCGCAAATGTTCCACGGTTTTCAGTATGAACGTTATTTTGAAGCCGATACGGGGGCGAAGCTCTCCCTCATTCTTGCGGCCGAGGAACACATCCTCTCACAGGACAACGGCAAAAAGCGGTATATCGATCAGGTTACCGCACTCTCCCAGGCATTCTCCATTGCGGTTCCCCACGAACAGGCCATGGATGTAAAAGACGAGGTTTCCTTTTTCCAGGCAGTCAAGGCACGTCTTGTCAAATTCGACAGCACCGGTTCGGGATACTCGGACGAAGAAATGGAAACGAGTATCCGGCAGGTTATCGACAAGGCCCTGGTCACCGAAAAAGTCATAGACATATATGACGCGGCGGGAATAAAGAAACCGGATATTTCCATCCTCTCGGAAGAGTTCCTTCTTGAAGTCAAGAACATGGAACACAAGAACGTCGCCCTTGAAGTTCTCAAGAAGCTCCTGAATGACGAAATCCGCGGACGAATGAAAACCAACCTCGTTCAAAGCCGCACGCTCATGGAAATGCTCGACGCCTCAATAAAAAAATATCACAACAAAATATTGACCGCCGCCGAAGTCATCCAGGAACTCATCAACCTGTCCAAGGAAATCCATGCCATGGACAAGGAACCCGAAGAGATGGGCATGACCTCCTACGAGTACGCCTTCTACACTGCCATAGCCAACAACAACAGCGCCCGGGAACTCATGGAAAAAGACAAGCTCCGGGAACTTGCCGTCGTGCTCTACGAAAAGGTCAAGGAAAACGCCTCGATAGACTGGACAATCAAGGAAAGCGTAAAGGCAAAACTCAAGGTCATCGTAAAAAGAATTCTGCGCAAATACGGCTACCCGCCCGACATGCAAATGCTCGCCACAGAAACCGTGTTGCATCAGGCCGAAATGATCGCAGATGAATTGACGAGAGATGAGTGAGGAAGATGCCTTTATTACCGCTTATCAATCAAAGTACCCTGTTGTATACTTTATACAGGAGTAACGATGACAACACTGCGGGTGCCGGTGCAACCAAAAATCCTCGATTGGGCAGAGACTCGGTCTCTCCAGGACGGGGATTTGTTACGAGCTCATTTTCCGAAACTTGACGACTGGAAAGAAGGAACCATACACCCGACCCTTAAGCAACTCGAGGATTTTGCCTCTTTTACGCATACACCCTTTGGCCTGTTGATGCTTTCAGAACCTCCTGTAGAAAAATTGCCCATACCGGACTTCCGGACAATGTCTTCTGAACGATTTGAACGGCCAAGTCCTGATCTCCTTGATACTATCTATGCATGCCAGGAGCGGCAGGATTGGTATCGTGACTTTATGCGGGAAATTGATGAAAGCCCTCGATGGTTTGTTGGGAAAGAAACTCTCCGAAGCGATCCCCGAATTGTTGCGGAGGATATACGAGAGGTGATAGGGCTGGATATTGAGGAGCGACGGAATTATTCTACCTGGCAGGACGCTCTCAGAGACTTTATTGCCCATGCCGATGATGCCGGTATCCTCGTAATGTGTAGCGGAGTCGTCGGGAATAATAATCACCGACCTATTGATCCTCATGAATTCAGAGGATTCGCACTGGCGGACCCGGTTGCGCCATTAGTCTTTATAAATGGGGCCGACAGCAAATCTGCCCAAATGTTTACCCTTGCCCATGAGCTTGCCCATATTTGGCTTGGTTCGTCTGCACTCTCCGATGTTCCAGTCATGAGCGAAGATCATAATGAAACAGAGCTGTGGTGTAACAGAGTCGCCGCTGAAGTTCTTGTTCCTGAAGACATATTCCGTGATGCCTTCAACAAGGCCATGGGCCGGGACGACGAAGTCCTGCGAATGAGCCGGATATTCAAAGTAAGCACGCTGGTCATTATCAGACGAATGCTGGATCTTGGGTATCTGACTTCCGTTGAGTACTGGGACAGGTATCATCGTGAAGAAGACCGGTTAAGAAGATTGCCGAAGACGAGTGGTGGAAATTTTTTTCTTACACAAGCGGCAAGAACAAGTAAACGTTTTACCAGAGCGCTCATCCTCAGTACCCTTGAAGGACATACCTTGCACAGGGACGCGTTGCGCTACCTTGGCCTTGCAAAGACTGAAACATTTCACAAGTTGGGACAGTCTTTGGGGGTTGTATAACATGTCGTATCTTCTCGTTAAGACGAGATGCTTCCCTCCCTCTGCCTCGTGTTGGAGGCGTGGGACAGAAAGGAGGGGGAGTGAACTACTGGCTTGACGATAATCGGAAATCATACGATGCTATACATAGCAGACCCGCCGGGCTTCAGACCTCCGCAAGGAGGAGACAGCTTACTTCGGTGGATATTTTTTTGCCCTGGAATACAGTATGAAGTATGAAAAACCGGCAAAAACATGGCACTAATCAATGCAAACTCTCAAGAACCCGGAAAGAAAAAAATAGGAGAACAATAATGTCACAATCAATTTCATCAACAAGACCCTGCTGGTTCGTCGGTGCATCATATAATCATAATGAAGATCAAACACAACGATTTCTAGCAGAGGGTATCTGGGAAAACGGCTATATGGATAGATACATTGATCATGTAAAATCCATCCAGCCGGGCGACAGAATTGCCATCAAAGCCGCGTATGTAAGAAAAAAAGGGCTCCCCTTCGAAACCCATGGTAATTCTGTTTCGGTCATGGCAATAAAAGCAACCGGAATAGTAACCGAAAACATGGGTGACGGGCGCAGACTGAAAGTAGAATGGAAACCGGTTGAACCATTACGCGAATGGTATTTCTACACCTACCAAAAAACAGTATGGAAAATCGTTCCCGGTGATTGGTATAACGATTCACTGATTGCGTTTACCTTCGATGGGAAAGAACAAGACATCGACAAGTTTCGCAACGCACCGTTCTGGAAACAGCGATTTGGTGATATGAAGGATAAAAATCGTAAATTCGAATGGTCAGCTTTTTATGAAGCAATCGCAGATGCGATCATTACATACAAAGATGACAGAAGCAAACTGATCAATGGATTAAACGACATTGCAACCCGCACCGAATGTATGAGCTACTTGCATGATTCCCTTGAGGACGGAACGATAGTACCGCTAACTGATATTTGTCCCTTTACCGTCATGGGTATCTTTAACAGAGGGACCTCCGATGAAAACAGGAAGAAGGCAGCACTAGAAATTGCAAACTTTCTCGGAATAACTGTCCCGGTGCCTGAACGATTTGATGGTATTCCTGTACTTAATCAGCAAAAATCAATGTTCTTTGGCTATACACCGCATCGTACGGAAGGCGACATCGACAAACTGTGGAACATGTTTCAACGCGCTTTGGAATTCGCCGAAACGGATGACGCCGATACGCGCTCGGATTTTGTTGAAGCGTATACAGAGACCTCAAGAGTGTTTTGTGTCGGATGGAACCTTACCATGGGGTTATACTGGATACGCCCATGGGCATTCCCGACCCTCGACAGTCAATCACAAGAGTATATACGATCAAAACTAAACTTAAAAATAGGAAAAAATGGAGCCAAGGGGCGCTGCAGCGCGGAAGACTATTTGAATATTCTCGATACACTAAAGACAAGATTTTTGGAAGAGGGATACCCGGTACATTCCTTCCCTGAATTATCCCTTGCCGCGTGGTACTATAAACGACCGGACATAGAGTCCGAGACATCAAACGGGGAATCTGAATATGATGATGATTCAGATATACAGATCTCTTCTGTTGGCAGTGAACCGTATAGTCTAGAATCGATATCCGATGAGGGATGCTTCCTGTCACGGGAAAAACTCGAATTTATTCTTGCATCATTGAAACTGAAGAAGAATCTCATACTCCAGGGGGCTCCGGGTACCGGTAAGACCTGGCTTGCCAAACGGCTTGGTTATGCCCTAATGGGACAAAAGGATGAGTCAAAGCTCCGTTCAGTACAATTTCATCCAAATCTGACATATGAAGATTTCATTCGTGGATACCGACCTGACGGGAGAGGCCAATTAGTCCTGGTTGATGGGCCTTTCATGGAAATTCTGCTTGCGGCACAACAGCAATCAGATGTAGCGCATGTACTGGTTATTGAGGAAATCAATAGAGGAAATCCTGCCCAGATCTTCGGGGAAATGCTTACCCTGATGGAAGCGGACAAGCGTACACCAGATGAAGCACTTGAATTAAGTTACCGTAGATTTCACGGAGAACGGGTAAGCGTTCCCTCAAATCTGTTTATTATTGGAACAATGAATATTGCCGACCGTTCACTTGCTCTGGTAGATCTTGCTTTGCGTCGGCGTTTTGCTTTTATTACCCTTGAGCCCTTGTTCGAAGATCCCTGGAGAAACTGGCTTCGGCTAAAAATCAAAGTCAATGAAAGCATCCTGAAAGAGATCGAGACCAGAATCCGGTTTCTTAACAATACGATTGAAAGTGATCCAGGTTTGGGCAAACAGTTTCGGATAGGGCACAGTTTTTTTACACCAACAGAATCGAACGAAATACATGAGCCAATCGACTGGTATCAACAAATAATTGAAACTCAAATCGGGCCACTTCTCGACGAATACTGGTTTGATCAACCGGGTAAAGCAACTGATACACGAGAACAGTTATTGAAAGGATTCTGATGGAACACTATCAGACCGGATTCGTTGGCCGTGTGCCAATTCGAAATATTTGGCTTCTCATGCTCTATGCTTCCGACATCTATCGCATAAAGGATGCGGGCACATATGATATTGAAGATAATCCTGATGATATACCGGATTTGATCGCGGAACTGCTTGTCGAAACAGTAGAAAGGCGATTTATTCGCAACCTGTCCTCCGGGTACCGGATGACGAATGCAATCACAAGCAGGGTACGTGGAAGAATCGATCTTCTTAAGACAGAATCCCACCAGTTGCTTAAACAAGCCAAAGTTGCATGCTTTTTTGAAGAGTTGACCATAGACAGTCCGCGCAACAGATATGTTCGTTCGGCATTACAGAGGCTAACACAGATCGTGCAAACCGATAGGATACGGAAGAAATGTTCCTCACTTTCAGCGCGATTGATCGCAATGGGGGTTATCGGTCCTAAACCGGAACGGTCGACATTATCAACTGAAAATTATGGTCGTAATGACGCAGCAGATAAACGAATGATCTCTCTGGCCCGGCTCGCCTTCAACCTTGCGCTTCCGGTAGAGTCTTCAGGTTTACACTACCTGAATGCTCCCGACAGGGAAGAACATTGGCTTCGCACACTATTTGAAAAAGCCGTAGGGGGATTTTTTTCACAAGTACTTGAACAGTCAGAATGGAATGTACAATGTGGAAAAAAACTATCGTGGAATATTACACAGAAAACCGGAGCAATAAATGAGATAATGCCATCAATGAAAACGGATATATTCCTCGAAAATAAAACGACAAGACAGCGCATAATAATTGATACCAAATTCACTGATATGCTAAATTCTGGCTGGTACCGGGAAAAGTCTCTTAAAAGCGGTTATGTATAC
>CAZVEL010000191.1:0-8266 GCA_964626305.1 uncultured Treponema sp.
AAAAGTCCCAGTAGAAAATAATTATAGATAATGCTCTTTCCCCGTATCTTGAATTTGCTCAGGGCGAAACCTGCCATTCCCGCTACAACTACATCAATAAGAACCGTTGCCGCCATGATGAGCAATGAATTAAACAGATATATAAAAAAACTACTCTTGAAAAAAATGTTTACATAATTCTCGACAAGAAAAGGCCTGGGCCATCCTATGGGATCGGCGTTCAGCTGACCGACAGTTTTAAAACCGCCCATAATCGCAAGACCTATCGGTATGAGAATGATCAATGCAAAAGAAACAAGTGTTATATATTTGATTGTCTTTGTTGTCTGTTTCATGTTCATGTTTCCTCTTTTGTTATTCGTTGATATATAACATTGAAGGCCAGACAGAACAAGAAGATGATAATGGCCACCATGCTTCCGAATCCTATTTTGGATGACCTGAGTCCATATTTGTACAGATACACAACAGCCGATTCTGCGGCATGTACCGGACCTCCCTGGCCCATTGACCAGATTACATCAAAGATCTGTATTGATCCTATTATGCTGAAGAAAAGAGACATTTGAATTGATGTACGCATCATGGGGAGGGTAATGTGCCACAGTGTTTGTCTGCTGCTTGCACCGTCTATTCGGGCACTTTCATAGTATTCGGCCGGAATCCCCTGTAGCCCGGCAACATACAGGATCATGTGGAACCCGAAGTATTTCCAGAAAATAACAAAAAGAATGGCCGGGAAAACGGTTGAGGGATCCGCAAGAAATCCCTGATATACATAGTCAGGAGCCACCAGGTTAAATATCTGTTTTAACAAGCCAACTTGCGGATGATAAATGAAGCGGAAGATAACACCAGTAATTATTTCGGAGAGTATGTATGGAAGAAAAAAGATTGTACGAAAAATCAATGCCGGTTTGTTTGAATTTTTACTCACAAGCATTGCCAGCAGAAAGGCAATTGGCAATTGAATACAAAGTGAAAACAGGATAACAATCGCGTTATTCTTGAGGGCATTCCAGAATAATGGATCATCAAAAAGGATTTTCAGGTTATTAAGACCAACAAACTTGGTTAATGGGCCAAATCCGTTCCATTTGAAAAACGAGTAGTAGACGGTGTTAATAACCGGATAGACAATGAATGCGGTCACCAAAAAGAATGCAGGAGCGAGCAATACAAAGAAGGTAATACGTTCATTTTTATTTCCGGATTTTCGTCTGGATATACTTGTACTATTGTTCATTGGTATCCTTTCACAATGAGGAACAGGAGAGCCTCTCCTGTTCCTCATAATTCCTTTTTACTACTTTTCAGTCTGGTACGATTTGTTAATGGTTTCTGCTACTTCTTCAGGAGTCATTGTTCCTGCAAAAAGGCCCTGTGTTGCATCATTGATTACACCACCTGTTGCGGGAGGCAGATACTGGTCGTAATAGAGCTGGTAGTATTCCGCTTCGGAGACAGCTTTGTTGATTGCAATGAGATTCGGATCTGTCAGAGCAACCTCTGCTCCAATAGCGGTTGGAACAATACCCAAAGGTCCCTTTGTCAAATCTTTCTGTACATCCAGACTGGTAATGTACTTGAGGAATTCAACAGCTTCTTTTGGAGCATCTTTACCAATTATGAGTCCGTCGCCACCGCCCATGAGATCAGTGAGCTTACCATTACCACCTTCAACAGCGGGGAAGGGCATGAAGCCGAGCTTGTCCCCGATTCCTTCCTTGGATTCGGAAGATCCAATCTGCACTGCCGGTGCCCATTGACCCATCAATTCCATTGCTGCTTCTCCATTACCCATGAGGGCTGCCTGATCTCCTCCATACGTGGCACCCAGAAAACCTTCCTGGAAGGGGTTGAGAGCAATAAGGTCTTTAAGTAGGTATCCGGCTTTTACAAAGGGTTCATCAGTAAACGAGCCGTTTCCGATTGTTGCCTTTTCAAAGGCTTCTTTACCGCCGAGACGCATTGCAAGGTATACCCACCAATAATGTCCAGGCCATTTTTCACCTTCACCAAGTGCGATTGGTGTAATGCCTGCTGCCCGAAGTTTTTTAACACAGTCAAGGAAATCATTCCAGGTTTCAGGAGGTGTTGAATAACCTGCCTGTGCAAGGAGTTCCTTGTTGTACCAGATTCCGACGCCTCCCATGGTATAGGGAAGTCCGTAAATCTTGCCTTTGTAACTGTATACACCAACAGCGCCTTCGCCGATCTTAGAATTCCAGTTGTTCTTGTATTCACTGGTAATATCTTTCAACAATCCGGCCTCAACATAGGCGTTCATGACTCCGCCGCCCCAGCTTCTGAAAATGTCAGGAGGATTGCCTGACTGCATGACTGTTGCAATTTTACTTTTGTATGCATCATTTTCAAGAACAGTGATCTTGATATCTACATGGGGATTCATTGCCATAAATTCTTCGGCAAATCGTTCCCATTCAGGGTAATGAAGGTCATTACTGTCGAGATGCCAGAAGTCGATTGTGACCTTCCCGTCGGTTTTCTCCTTTTTTCCTGAACATGAAACAACAAGGGCGATAGCCATCAGAACAAGCAGTATTCCGATGATTTTTTTTCCTGGATTCATATCAATCCTCCGTTTGTTTTTTTCGTTTGCCTGCCCATTGGACTACACGGCAAACGTCAGTTTCAAAAAGCTGACAAACACTGATGAACTACTTTTTTTTGCAACTCAATCAGAATTGTATACCTGCTTTTATTGGATGTCAATTATAATTGATATGTAACAAAAAAACGGATATAAAACGCATTGAGAAACTGCCAGCTTTGTTCAAATTAATCTTGTTATTCCTGTTCAATTTGATGACATTGTCACAAAATGGTCATTATGCTCTTGTTTTTTTTGTTATATATATTGTATAATATGATATAAACAATTACAGAAGGTATATCATGAGTGGACAGGATATTCTGGTTATTAACAATATCGAAGACAATGTACTATTAAAGGGCATTTGTTCAGAATTAAGAATCAAGATACTGCAGTGTCTTCGAGATGAAAGTCTGAACGTGAATGAACTGGCAAAGATACTGAATCTGCCCCAGTCCACGGTTGCAATCAATGTCCAGATTCTCGAAAAGGCTTCCCTGATACGTACCGAAACGGTGAAGGCAAAGAAGGGGAGTCAAAAAATATGCCATGCTGTGTATCAGGAAATAGTACTGCAGTTCCCGAAGTCCAGGGCAGACGAAAGCAACATCATTGAAGTTGACATGCCTATTGGCCTCTTTACCAGTTTTGATGTTGCTCCTCCCTGTGGTATGTGTTCTTCAGAGTCCATAATCGGCTTTCTTGATGTCCCGGACGAGTTTCTTAATCCGGATCGTATGAAAGCTGGACTACTGTGGTTTGAAAAAGGTTTTGTTGAATACAAGTTTCCCAACAATAGCCTGGTAAAAGGACGGGCTGTACAGAAGCTGGAAATAATTACCGAACTATCTTCCGAAACACCAGGAACAAATCCTGATCTGCTTTCTGATATTACCATGTGGATTAATAATATCGAGATAGGGTATTGGACTTCTCCTGGTGATTTCGGGGACAAACGAGGAAAACTTACACCACCATGGTGGAAGCTCGAGGGTTCTCAATACGGATTGCTCAAGAAATGGAGTGTAACCAAGAATGGGTCTTTTATCGATGGTGTAACAATATCAGATATTTGCCTTGAAGATCTCAATTTGGATCAACATCATTCAATCAAGGTGAAAATTGGAGTTAAAGATTCTGCAGAACATCTTGGAGGAGTGAACATTTTCGGGAAAGGCTTTGGTAATTACGACAGTAATATCATATTACGGCTTCATTTCTAACAGATTACTAATCCTCTTCTCCGGTAGCATACTCGAGCATCTGTTCCTGGGTAATCCTTTTCCGGGGAAGATTGCAGAAAATCGTTCCGCCGGTAAGAACCAGCACCCGGTCGCACATCACGAAGATTTCTTCTATATGGCGTCCTGATGATCCATGTTATAATTACGAACCAAATTAATGAAAAGGAAGGGATCATACTAATGACTCGATTTCCAGCCAAGCGGTTAGCCGGAGCTGCCTTCATACTGTACATACTGTTTTGTATCCTTTCGTCGGTGATTGAAAATGGCGAGGTGCACAAGGCAGGTATCCTGCCGGGAACGAAGGTGTTACGGATTAGAGGAACAAAATGATTCTGCAAAAACTGTATGGAGATGCTTCAATTACACACAGACAACGAATATTCACTACAAGCAGGGTATTCCCGTTTCTTTGGGTATTGTTGCTTGTCTGCATTCCCATTTCTCTTCATTCACAGTCCTATTCCCTCGAGCAGGGTATTGTGCATGTATCGGCACAACTTGAGAAGAATCTGGAACGCGACAGCGTTGTCGCCATCCTCGACTGTTCGGCGCAGACAGAGGCGCTGGGTCTCTTTGTGAGTCAGGAGATAACCCAGTTCTTTGTCAATTCCGGGAAACTGGTGGTTGTTGACCGAAGCGATATCGAAAAAGTGCAGAATGAATTGACCTTCCAGCTTTCGGGAGATGTCAGTGACGAATCCGCGCAGTCAATAGGAAAAATGCTCGGTGCGCAGATCATCATTACCAGTACGCTGGATGATGCACGTATTCTGCGGGTTAAAGCCATTGCGGTTGAAACAGCGCGCATTCTCGCCATGGAACGGGTTCATCTTGAGAAAGGACGCCTTTTTACATCCCTGGTCGCCGATAACCGGGACAATAAGGTTGTAGAAGTGTCCACAGCTGATGAATTGATTGAGGCTATAGCTTCCGACCGGATAATACGAATAAGGAAAGGACGATACGATATTTCCTCATCATCGTATATAAAGAACCGAAAGGTGAGCTGGGTTGATGAATACGATGGTCCCACACCGGTAATAAAGGGCGTGTACAATATTGCCTTTATTGCCGAGGAAGGCGTCGAGATAGTAATCAAACCCGCGTACGGATGGGTGTTCTCTTTTGAGAATTGTTCCAATATTACCATATCCGGAATAACCTTTGGCCACACTATCCCCGGATATTGCCTTGGTGGTGTGTTACGGTTCAAGAACTGTGATACGGTTGAAGTAGACTATTGTGATCTGTATGGCAGTGGAACCGTTGGGGTTTCCCTTGAACACACCCGGTCATTCAGCATGAGTAACAGCATCATACGGGATTGTACCTATGGACTGGTTTCAATCCAGCGCAGCGCAGACATTGTTTTCACTGATACTTCCCTGAATAATACCGGAGAATACAATCTTGTAGAAGTTTCAGCCAGCGAGAATGTCAAATGGGTGAGATGTACTTTTTCTGACAATCGGGGAACCACACTTTTTTCGATTGATACCATGAGCAATGCCATATGTACAGAGTCTTGTGAATTTTCCCGGAACAGAACAACGGTTTTTTCCAAAGGAAGGAAACCTGGGCTTGTTTCACCCCGGTTTACTGATAACTCGTTCCCGGACCCCTGAGGAGAATTCTGCCGAAGCGTATTATGTAAAGAGTATGTGCGAATGGCGAGTGCAGAATCCGGTGGTATCACGGTTCCATCGGATTCTGTGCAATCTTATCTTATAAGAATGATAATAAAAGTAAGAAAAGTTTGCTTTTTATGATTCTTTACGTATCTTTAATGAAAGGAGGCATGATATGACTAATGAAGCTTTTTTTCAGGCAATTGAGCACCGACGCAGCATCTATGCGATCGGGAAAGGTAAAATTGTACCAGAGAACAGAATACAGGAAATTGTCCACCATGCGGTAACTCATGTCCCTTCAGCGTTTAATTCACAATCAGGACGGGTTGTAATCCTTTTCGGAAAGGAAAGTACTACATTCTGGGAAATGGTCAAAGACGCGCTGCGGAAAATAGTGCCGGAGGAAGCGTTTCCTAAAACGGAGGAAAAAATTGACGGGTTTAATGCCGGGTGGGGAACAATTCTATTTTTTGAGGATCAGGCAGTCGTCAAACAGCTCATGAGCGATTTCAGTCTCTATGCGGAAAATTTCCCGGTATGGTCCAACCAGTCGAACGGTATGCTCCAGTTCGCCGTCTGGACCGGTTTACAGACTGAAGGACTCGGTTCATCACTCCAGCATTACAATGAACTTGTTGAGGACGAGGTAAAGAAGACCTGGAAACTTGATTCGTCCTGGAAGCTTTTAGCGCAGATGCCGTTCGGTTCGGTGGAAGCTCCTGCCGGGGAAAAGAGTTTTAATCCGATTGAGGACCGGGTAAAGGTTTTCGGATGGTCTTGATCGAAAAAAAACCCTGAACCATTGTTCAGGGTTTTCTCATCGGATTTTAGTAACGATCGTTGCGACGGGGTTTGTCCATCGCTTCGTTTACTTTAATCTGGCGGCCGTCGAGGCTTGAGCCGTTGAGTGATGAAATCGCTGACTGAGCTTCCTCATCAGTTCCCATTTCCACAAAACCAAAGCCCTTTGACGAGCCGGTGTCCCGGTCAGTTATTACGTTAGCTGATGCCACAGTTCCAAACGATTCGAAAGCCGTGCGAAGTCCGCTTTCATTGGTGTCGTAGCTCAGATTGCCTACATAAATCTTCTTTCCCATAACAGTTTCCTCTACTCGTATTCATTGTACGAGCCATTAAGACATTAATCCTGAAAAAATATTCGGATTTTTACCGAATAGTGAATACACGTATCCATTACTCAGACTTGAAGTATATCAGTGTTTAGAAATAAAGGATATAGCAAAGTATAAAAAGTCTGAACTTATTTTAAAATAAGTGATTGGGTAACTTCTTTGTTCAAAGTGCAGTTTTTGAGCCGGATTGCGTCTGCAAGCTTCATCAGGACAGAAAACGAGAAGTCAGGATCTGGTTTATCGCCGCCCGATTTCCAGTACCGTCGAAGCTGATCATAGCCTTCCGGAGGCGATACTGAGTAGACACCCGAGTCGGACCGGAGTTTTTTCCAGGTCCACCATGCCCAGCCGATATTGTGGTCTTCCAGCAGGGTACGGGCTGCATGATACCACATGGTGGAATTTTCTCCGGATTCTCCCATGTATAGTGGAACAGCGTATTGTTCCCGCATGTCGAGATATGACTGTATGGATTCCACCGAGTTATCGCACCAGTACCGATGGAAACTCAGGGCAACATTATCATCATCGAAGGGCCAGAGGCCTGAATGGTCATTTGCGAACCAGTTTCCTTCAATGATGATGAGGTGATTCCGGTCAACTTCCCTGATGGCGGTGATGATGCGGTCGTATAGCTCTTTGAGCGGCCGGTTCCCCGGTCCCAGATCACGGTTTGGTTCATTGATGAGGTCGTAGCCGCCGATCCAGCGTTCATCGGCATATCGTGCGGCCAGGGTTCTCCAGAGCGCTACCGTTTTATCCCGGTTCGCACCGGATTCCCAGAGGGATGGTTTCGCGGCATCATAATCCGAGATATTGGCATCATTTCCCTGTCCGCCGGGGGCGGCATGCAGATCAAGGATAAGGTAGATTTCATATTTTTCGCACCAGTCAAGCACCCGGTCTGAAAGAAGGAATCCCGCTTCCAGCCAGGTGTTTTCTCCGGGTACCGGTTCTTCTTCAACGGGCAGAGTAAACAGATTGTAGTGCAGTGGCAATCTGAGCGAGTTGAATCCATGTTTCTTGAGCGCGGCGATGTCCGCTTCCGTGCAGAAATTGTTGAGCCAGGCTTCATGAAAGATCTTCCTTTTTTCGGGACCGACGAGTTCATCAACATTTGCAAGGATACTGTGTTGACCGGTTTTGGCACTTTCGCTCAGGTTCATCATGTATGGTTCCATTACCATCCAGCCCCCGAACCCCATACCGCGAAGGAGAACTTCTCTGCCGGAGCCGTCTGCAATGGTGGTTCCGCGGGCATGAAGAAAACCGGTTTTCCCCGAAGTGGCACATGAGGAACACAGTGTCATGAAAAGAATGACAACAAGTATTGTTGGTAATTTCATCGCGAGTCCTCCTGTGTTCAGAGTACCACTATAGCATGGAAAAAAAAGATTTGATGCTCTTTACGATTTTTGGTATACCGGTCTTTCTCAAATCTAAAAAAAACGGAGGGATGCCGGTGACTCTTTCCCAACAAGACCGGACGATGAATATCTCCGTCAAGATGCGCATTCTCGATCCTGCTTCCAATGAACGGACCGACATGGGACTGATCGCGGACACATTTAAACGGGACCCGGAGGTGATCCTCGGCACCGATCAATGGCCGGTTGCTGCCTGGGGAGCTGAGGCGGA
>CAZVEL010000192.1:0-3468 GCA_964626305.1 uncultured Treponema sp.
ATAAACAGCGTGGAATCACCGCATAGTCGTCCCCTCAACCCTGTTCAAGCGAAGCATGGGCAGACGAATCGAACAAATAGAAAAACTTACGATCCTCCATGAGCAGGTGTTCTTCTATAACGGTTCTGGTGATGTATTCTACAAGTTCTTCGAGGGAAGCGGTTCCCTCGTCGAATCGTGTTACCAGATCATCAAACGCCCGCAACAGTTCACGGTGGAGTAGCGAATGAAGCTGCACATCCGTGTAATTGTGCTCCCGGAGAATTTTTTCCTCATCACTGAAATGCTTTTCCACGTGATCCCGGAGTGTGGTCAATGCATTCCCGAACGATTGCCCCTCACGGTTTCGCTTCGCAATGAGCCCGGGAAGCCCGTTGGCCAACTGGAACAGTTCGCGGTGATCACGATCGATATCCTGCTGCCCTGAACAATAACTGTCCTGCCAGTGCACGGTAACAGACAGAATCTGCGTATCGGTGGTATCGCCGGTTTCGGCAGGGTATACCACAACACGGTTTCTTCCCGCTTTTTTTGCCTGGTACATCGCGGCGTCGCTCATCAGAAGGAGATTACGCGCGTCCTTGCCATGATCCGGGTAGAGCACAACACCGATACTTGCCGAGATCTCGAACGTGATGGTTTTATTGAAGATGTACGGCTCTTCAAGTGACGCGCGGATTTTTTCCCCGACCGCCGCAGCTTCCTCCACCGATCGTATATCCGGAATCGTTACCACGAATTCATCGCCGCCGGTTCGAGCCACCGTATCCGTACCACGTACGCAGGAACGCATCCGGTCCGCTACCTGCCTGAGAAGCCAGTCTCCCGCCTCGTGTCCGTAGGTGTCGTTCACCGGTTTGAAACGGTCAAGATCGACGAAGAGGACGGCGAACTTTGACCCGTCGCGCAGCGCAAGACGCAGGAGCTGACCGAGCCGGTCATCCAGCAACCGGCGGTTGGCCAATCCGGTCAACCGGTCATAGAAGGCCATGTTCCGCACAATTTCCTCATTCGCCTTCCGGTCAGAAAGATCGCGTGCGAGTGCGACCGCTTTCATTGGTTCTCCACGGTCATCGCAGATGATCGTCATTGAAACATCATAGGGTATATTGAACCCTTCCTTGTGGGGAATATCAATATCAATTTTCCCATGCCGCCCGCCTGAATCACCGGATTGGATTTGTCTCATCATGCCGACGATTTTTTCCTGAATTCTATCGGCCATTTCACTGTTCAGGATATTTTCGAGTGGTTGCCCAATAAACTCGTCCCGCATCCATCCCCAGTTCCGTTCGACCGAGGGACTCACGTACTCAATGATGAGTTCCGGCAGGGATACGACCGTAAATACGTCGCTGGAGTTCTCCGTTACGAGGCGGGCCATCTCGTTCGCACGAATGAGTTCGTCGTTAAGCCGGGACAGACCATGCTCATTCTTGACGTTTTCTTTCCAGCTTCGCCACAGAAACATCCCGAGTGCTGCGAACATGACGCTTACCCCGGCAAGTACCAACAGCCATACCCGTACCCGCTGTGTCCATTCCATGAGTACGTCGCTGCGGGGAACCGATACACTGATGACCAAAGGCATGCCGGGTATGCTGTTGAACGCGACAATCCGCTCTTCCCGGTCGGCGGGGGAAACGAAGCGCCGGATACCCTCGTACGTTTCACCGGGCGATAAAGAAGGGCCAAGTGCGGTACCCATAATAGCAGGATCGAAAGGAACACGGTCGAGAAGGATCCCGCCATCTTTGGCGAGGGTTATGGCCCCGCCCGGTTTAGGCCGTACCGACTCATATAATTCGTTCAGTGTGGGAAGTTCGATTGCCGCGAAGATTACCGATATACCCGCGTTCCCCCCGGTTACCGGGTAGGAGACGGGGATTCCCCACCGGCCGGTAACCCGACTTAATACGGGCCGCGCAATGTAAAATCCCTGAGTCTCCGAATTGAGCTGGGCTGTGAAGTATTCACGGTCGCTTACATTTGCCCGCGGTGTATCACCGTTTTCCGGGGTAATGTAGTATAATTGTCCCTTTTCAGATACAAGCCGTATGTCGATCGGTATCCGCACATTTGTTCTGATAATATGTACGAGGTCTATGAAACTTTTGTTCGTACGGGGATCGGCATCAGGATTGTCCACGAGCCAGGTGTCGAGCATCATGAGGTACGCCCTGATCTCTGTAAAGAGGTTTCCGGTTTGTTCCGCGACGAGCTGATTCAAACGTAAAAGCTCGTCTTCTGCCCGGGAAATCGTTGTGATTCGCTGGCTCACCCCTGCGATGATCGCTGTTGTCCATATTACCGCAAGCGCGATCGCAACGAATACAAGGACAAACCGGGAACTGTCATGCAGTTTGTTCCTTCGCTGTGTTCTTGTATGCGTATCACGATCCAAAGAGGGCTCCTTGCTGTAAAATTGATAAATCTCCAATATAATCGTACGCTGAAAGTTTCCTGAAAGCAAATCAGAATACTGCCTGCCGTCAGTCTCCCAGGCCCCTCCCGCTATTGACAGTTCCGCACCGTGCGTGTAAATAATGGAGGAAATTATTGTACAGGAATACAAAATGATTATGTGCATTGACAACGCTCCATGCAAAGTGTGAGGACCTAGCATGGAGGAATGACAGTCCTCAAACTTTGCATATTTTGACCTTAAAAAAAGATCAAAGGAGCAAAGTTATGAATTCAGCAATTCATTCAAAATTACGAACATTCTATCTATTGTGGAGCACTCAAGGGTTGTCCCAACTGGGAAGCACGATGATGAATTTCGCGCTTACCCTGTGGCTCTATAAAAAAACGGGATCCGCGCTGCAGACGGCGCTTCTGGCGATATGTTCATACACGCCCTACGTGCTCATGAGCATTTTTGCCGGTGCGTTGAGCGACCGCTGGAACAAGAAATGGGTCATGCTCATATCGGATGCCTGCGCTGCGGGCACTACCGTGATCGTGCTTGTTCTGGTGCAGACCGATCTCCTGCAACCGGTACACCTGTACATCCTCAGCGCGGTGAACGGCCTCATGAATACCATCCAGCGTCCTGCGTCCGATGTCGCCATGACACTGATTGTTCCTAAAGAAGCGTATCAGAAGACAAGCGGCATGCGATCGTTTTCCAATTCACTGGTGACGATACTGCATCCCCTTCTCGCGACGACGGTATTCGCCTTCGCCGGGATTTTTGCCGTCATACTGATTGATCTGGGCACCTTCCTCGTTGCATTTTTTACGCTGCTCTTCGGGATCAAACTGCCGGAGATTACGCATCCCGAAAGAGAAAAAAAGGAATCGCTCCTCGCTTCCTCCAAAGAGGGCTTGCGGTACCTGAAGCACAATCCCATGATCCTCTACCTGATCCTCTTTCTTTCAGGGGTAAATCTTGTCGCCTCGGCCTTTGACGCCGCGTTGCCGGCGTACATACTGCCACGGGAAAACGGAGGTCAGAAAATTCTG
>CAZVEL010000193.1:0-3831 GCA_964626305.1 uncultured Treponema sp.
ATCTCAAAAACACGCCGCATCTCGGCAATAACCAGTTTCATATTACGCAGATCGCGGGGCAGACGGGCAACATTGTCCACAATACCAGAAGATACAATCAGTATCGTCCTTGAAAGGGTCTTCGCATCAAACCGTGTCTCGAGACTTCCGTCCCGTAACCCCCGCTCAATTACCTTTTGAAGAAGGTCAAGCATGGTATCGCCCGGCTTCCGGGGCGAATCATCAAAGGGATCACGAAGCAATGGAAAACTCGGGGCTATGAAGTTTTTTATACCGATGAGAACAAAGATGTCACTTGAATCCCTGAAACGGTCCAGATAACATTTCCAGAGCATGCGAACCGCATCAATTCCGGAATCGTTTTCCTTGATATGCGCTTCCGAATATTCTACGAAGGAATTGACCGCCTCACCAAAAATGGCTTCAAGCAAACTTTCCTTGTTTTTGAAATAGAGATACAGCGTTGCCTTGCTGAGTTCACATTCCTTCGCGACCTCCGACATACGAACAGATTCGACCCCGTGTTCAAGGATGATATCCCGGGCTGAATCCATAATCATCTGCCGCCGCTCTTCACGTTCACGTTCTTTACGCTCCGTAATTCCCATTCTTTCTCCAAAAGTATAAATAATGGTCATATACTGACCGTTGGTCATATTAAAGACCTATGGTCAGTATATTAGCACAGTGATTAGAAATGTCAATACGTGGTGTTTAAAAAAGAAAACCGGAAACACGACACCGTGTTTCCGGCTAATACTGTTGAAACTGGCTTGAGTCCGCCTACCGGACTGTCCCCGCGTAAAACGCAAGGTATTCCGGAAGACGGGGAAGCCAGTAATCCTGGTTATGTTTCCCCGGTCGTGTGGAATATTCAATTTCCCAGTCATTTTCCTCAAGAGCCTGTTTCAAGTCTTTTACACCGGAAAGAAGACCATCTTCCGCACCGCAATCCAGCCAGAGACGGGTTTTGCCTTGTTTTAGCTTCCCGGCAAGAAGTATTGGATCATTCTTCTCCGCCGGGCGATCAGGAGAATAGAGAAACCAGTCAGGAAAATGATGACCGTCAAGTGCCGGGCTATGCGCGGCGATAGCACCAAAAGTCTTGCGATTTTTAAGCCCTATATGCAATGCAGCATAGCCCCCCATGGAAATACCTGCGATTGTTCGTCCCTCAGGTTTCCGAATAGCCGGATACCGCTGTTCAACAACCGGAACAACCTCGTGTACCAGATAGGTCTCATACGGTCCGCTGTACAGTGAGTTACGTGGGTTGGTGGAAAGCTGTTTCGGCTCGCCGGTATCTGCGCCCCAGCTGTTATCCATCTGAACGGCAACAAGAATCATTGGGGTAATGGTGCCCTCCGTAATTAACGTATCAGAAAGTGTGTGCAGACCGTGATACTCAAACCACTCGATTTCTGTGTTGCCGAACCCATGCAGCAAATACACCACCGGATATTCCTTTGTACTGTCGTATCCCTTTGGAAGATGAATGTACAACCCCATATCCTTTTTGAGCAGATTGCTCGGGAAGGTAATACGCTCGTTTCCCGCCGTAGTGAGCGCCGGGGGTAACCCGGAAGTGTCAACCGGATCAACCTTTTTTCCACAACCGGAAAGTAAACCAATGAAAACCGACAATAGTATCACACCGATCCACACATTTTTCTTGTTCACAAATTCACCTCTTATGATGTAATATAATGGTAGTAACTATAGCACGATACTATCCGGAGGAAAACAATGGATATTGAAATACGCCGTGAACACAAGGAAGATTATCGTACAGTTGAAGAAATTACCCGTGAGGCGTTCTGGGATCTTCACTTTCCTGGTTGTGACGAACATTACCTGGTCCATGTCATGCGGTCTCATCCCGACTTTATCCCCGAACTCGATTACGTCGCTCTGGTAGACGGGAAAATTGCAGGAAACATCATGTATGCCAAGGCCTTCCTTGAAAATGAAAACGGAGAACGCCTTGATGTCATCAGCTTCGGCCCGGTAAGCGTACTTCCCTCTTTTCAACATAAAGGCGTGGGCACGTCCCTCATCCAGCATTCACTTCGGCAGGCCATGAATATGGGCCACAAGATTGTTGTAATTTATGGACACCCCTACAATTACTGCAAATACGGGTTTGTGGGCGCGAAGAGTCTCAACATCAGTGACGCAACCGGACGATTCCCCTATAGCATGCTCGCCATTGAAATTCAGAAAGGATATCTCAACAATCATCAATGGAAGTTTATCCCGAGCCAGGTTTATGAACTGAATGCCGCAGAGTCGGAGAAATTTGACAAGACCTTTCCGAAAAGAGGAAAAGGATTCAAACCCTCACAGGAAGAATTCCGGATCGCCAGTCATTCGTTTGTAGAGTAAGCAACCACATGATCATCATTATTAACGGTTCTGTCGGCTCCGGAAAAAGCACGGTTTCCGAAGAGCTGGCGGTACTTTTTGAAAAATCCGTCATGCTCGACGGAGACTACATTGGTCTCATCCATCCATTTGAAATTTATGACGATGCACGGATCGAATACCTTTACAAGACACTTCTGCTTCTCGTCGAATTCCATCATTCAAACGGATATACAGACTTTGTTATCAATTACGTATTCGAGTCGCCGGAATCTCTCGGAAATCTGACAAGCCGCCTCAAAACTATAATCCCCGAGATTCATTGTTTCTGGCTCACCTGTTCAGAAGCCGAGCAAAAGAAGAGGATCCTGAAACGGGAACGCCAGGAGGCGGAGTGGGAACTCAAGCGGTTCAGTGAACTGAACGCCATTCAGGAAAAAGCTGCAGAAAAAGGCTTCATCGGAGAGCGGATACAGACCGACGGTCTCGACTGCACGGAAGTCGCGGCACTCATTATGGGAAGAATTAAAGCCGGGAGACAGTCATGACCACTGCTGAAATAACTGCTCGGAGTATTATTACCAAATCGAACCTTCCCGAAGCGGATTATGTGATAACCCCGTATACCGGCTGTTCCCATGCATGCCGCTACTGTTACGCGCGGTTCATGAAACGCTTTACCGGACACAGCGAACCGTGGGGAAGCTTTGTCGATGTAAAACTAAACGCATCGGATCTTATTCCGGAGAAAAGCAACAAATATCGGGGTAGATCAGTTTTTTTATCGTCTGTTACCGATCCTTACCTTCCCCAGGAAAGAGAATACGGCCTTACCCGGCAGATCCTCAAAAAGCTCCTTCCTCTTGAGCCGCGTCTTGGTATCCAGACCAAAAGCGATCTCATTGTCCGCGACATTGACATCCTGAAAAAGTTTGACTCCTGCGAAGCGGGACTCACCCTGACCACGCTTGATGATTCTGTCCGCAAGGAAATCGAACCCGGCACCTCGTCGATTTCTAACCGCATCCTTGCGCTTAAGTCGATGCATGAGTCCGGCCTCACCACGTACGTTTTCATCGGGCCCATCCTGCCGGAGCTGACGGACTGGAAACAGATAATTAAAGAAACCCGTGCTTTTACCAGCTTCTACATGTTTGAAAATCTCAACATGAGCGGGAGCATCCGCAATTCAGTCATACACTGGCTCGCTGTGAAGCATCCCTCCCTTGTGCCCAGGTATGAGAGCATATACGGGAAACGGAATGACTACTGGGACATTGTTGAGGAAGAGATTACAACATTTTGCCGTAAGGAAAAATTACTGCTGCCAATTCTGTTGGTTTTTTTCTCTTTTCTTTTCACTTTTCTAGCCAAAACACCATGATTCTGCCTATATAGCTGTTCGGGGAAGCTGTTTCCATCGTTCCCCGAAGGAGGCGCTATGCGGCGGGTTATCTCATTCAGCCG
>CAZVEL010000194.1:0-5795 GCA_964626305.1 uncultured Treponema sp.
ACGCACATCGTGGTTTACAGAATGCCATACGGAAAGAATTTCTCAGTGCTTCTTGGCAACGATGCAAGGTTCACTTCATGAGAAACATACTGGCAAAAGCTACCCACAAGAACAAGGAAGCATTTGTCTGCAGGCTCAAGCAGATCTGGTTACAGCCTGATCGAGAAACCGCAATTGCGTATTGCCGGGAAGTAGTCGAACAATATGCAGATATACTACCCGAGGCAATATCAATTCTTGAAGATGGCCTTGAGGACTCATTATCGTACATTCGCCTGATTTGCTCATATCTCATAGAGTACGAAGAGGATTGGCAAACGGGTCGGAGTTATATCACGGCAGAATCGCTTGCTAAACAACAGGCGTTATTAAATATGGCAGCATGATAAAATGGAAATCCAATGATTTTCTTTACGCCAATTGCGAACAAGACTGGACACTATCAGAACAGTATAATTCCATTAAGAAGCGTCTCGGTAGAAATGTTGCAATGTATAGAAGACGCCGTGGGTGGACGCGTTCGTATTTCGCCGAAAAAATGCAAATCTCGCCAACATTTCTAATGCATATAGAACATGGAACCAGAGGCGTGTCACTGGAAACGCTGGATTTACTTGCTCGTGAACTACAAGTAGATATAGCAGATCTTTTTGGTATGCAAAGGGAAGAAAGCAAAGCTGAGGATGCATTATCAAAAATGAGTGAACAATTTGAAAAAGATTTGTTTGATACTTTTCACAAGGCCATTATTGATGTTATTGAACGATACAATCCTGAATTACGTGAATAACCATGAAGGAGCCCCCATGACGACCAGATTATCTGATCACGAGAACAAGGCAATTAAAACTGAAGACGGAAAGCCATTCCACGGGCAGCATCTGTTCGAGTATTTCAATGAAAACACGCAAAGATACTCAACGTACATCGCGTATTTTGACCGTGGGTTATTGCATCGCGAGAAGGAACCTGCGGTAACCTTCAGCGACGGGTATGAGGAGTGGTGGGAACACGGGAAGTTTATTACAGCGGAGGCCGGATTCAATCCGGCGCGCTGAGCGGCTGTTTATTGTTCCTTGAGCCAGGTCATGGATTAAGCAACCCAATTTACAGAAAGAATTGTACACGTACAAGAAAAACCAGGACCCTCTTTTTTTAACGCCCCAATAAGCGATATTTGAAGTAGAGTCCCTTCAAAAATTTCGGTGTGATGATGATCCGTTTCTTCTTTTCGAGACCGTTCATGATATCCGCAACTGCCTCTTCTACGGATATTGCATCATTGGGTATCTTTACATATTCTTCCGGAGCTTCCTCGCCAAGTATCGGCTTTTAGAAGATCCTTGTTTTAACCATACCCGGGCAGAGTATTGATATGGCGATGCCGTCTTTTTTGAGTTCCTGTTCCAGTGTTAGTGATAATCCGGTTACCGCAAATTTTGTGGTGTTATAGAGTGCTTGCCCTTGAAACGGGATGAGACCGGCTATTGATGATGTGTTAATGATATGGCCGCTTTTTTGCTTTTTCATTATCGGGTAGATTGCGGTAATGCCGTGTATTACACCATAGAGATTCAGATCGATAATCTTCTTCCAGTGATCAAGCGTTGCTTCTTCAAAGGGCAGGGTTCCTCCGAGTCCGGCATTGTTGAAAAAATAGTCGATACGATGATGTTTTGCTGCCACATCGCTAAGCACCTTTTTGATTTGGGAAAAATCGGTAACATCTGCAGTATATGTCTCGCATATTCCATCTGGTTGATCGTTCTGTATTTCCTGCAGACGTTGGGAATCAATATCTACCAGGATGACGGTACCCTTCCGTTTTATTATTTCTTTTGCGATGCCGAGGCCCAGGCCTGAGGCAGCGCCGGTAATTACTACAATTTTTTGTTCAAAGGTGATCAAACTATTCCTCCGTGTTAAAAGTATCGCCGCCCCAGTATAGCACAGGGTGCGTTCGCGCGTTCAGAGTAAAACTGTTGTTTCACAGGAAGCCATGGTATACTGCAACGAATAAAGGGGTTTGCAAGTGAAATATGATTTTGATGTACTATGTATAGGGTTGGGACCTGCCGGAATGGCTGTTTCGTCAATGGCAGCGGAAATGGGTTTAACCGTTTGTGGTATAGAGAAAAATAAACTGGGCGGTGAATGCATGAATGTGGGATGCATTCCCAGCAAATCGCTGCTCAAGATTGCTGAGCATCGTCATTCTTTTGTTACCCTGTCAGAAATGGGCCTGGGAGACGGTGCAATACCAGGCGTAAGAAGTCCGTTTATGAAAATTCATGAATATCTAAAATACATCAATGAAGAAAAAAACAGCAAAATGTTTGATAAAGTAACGCTTGTTCTGGGTGAAGGATCTGCACGTTTTGTTGATTCTCATACCGTTGCAGTTGATGATAGAAAGATTACTGCAAGAAGAATCGTTATCGCCACTGGAACCGAGCCAATGATTCCTCCTGTTACGGGCATATCGGATATAGATATCCTTACCAACAAGAATATTTTTAATCTGTCTGATATTCCTGAAAGCATGACCATTCTTGGAGGTGGGGCTATTGGTTGTGAGATGGCACAGGCATTTAGCCGGCTGGGTACCAAATGTACCATTGTGCACATGGATGATTTTCTCATTCCAAATGGAGAAAAAGCAGCCGGAGAATTGCTGGAAGCTGTGTTTAAACATGAAGGCATTACGGTCTATAATTCCAGAACGATAACCGAGGTAAAAAATGAATCTGGTGGCATTACCGTTGTTACAGAAGACGGGGTAACAATTACTTCTAAAAAATTACTGGTAGCCGCCGGCAAGAAATTTGATTTTACTACGATCAAACTGGAAAATGCTGGTATACACCATGGGAAATACGGTATATCAGTAGATAAGAAATACCGGACATCAGTTAAGCATATCTATGCGGTAGGTGATTGTAATGGTCAACAATTACTGACTCATGCAGCCATGCTTCAGGGAATGCTGGCTGTTATGAATGCCGTTAGTCCCATGAGAATGTTCAAATTTAAAAACTATGTTATACCCTGGACCGTTTTCACTGAGCCCCAGGTTTCTATGGCAGGAATGTCGGAAAGCGTATTACAAGAAAAAGGGATTAACTATCAAACAGTTGTGGCCAACTATGATAATTACGGGGCTGCCATTGCCGAAAATGCAAGTACGGGGTATATCAAGGTTTTTGCCAATGGGTGGGGGAAAGTTTTTGGCGCAATTATTGTAGGTGCCGGATCAGGCGAAATGATTAATGAATGGGCATTGATTATTCAGAAAAAGATCAGATTACACAGTGTCCTGTTGTTGGCACATTCCTTCCCTACCATGGGGTTTTTAACCAAACGGATAGCGGAAAAATGGGTTATGGCAAAGATGAAAAGCACAATGGTGCAAAGGCTTTGCCGCGTTTGTTATCGCAGGTTCTAGAAGCTGCCCAATGCGCTCATTGTTCCTCGAGCCAGGTTATGGCCTCGTGTATGTTGTCGAATATTTTCGCGTTAATCCCCGCCGCGCGGTATTCGGTAACAAGATCGGAAATACTCATCTTGCCGATTTGCAGGGCTGGCAGGATGATTGCCCAGTGTTTCCATCCGGCCGCGATTGTCTCGTAAAACCAGATTTTCTGGCCCCAAAGACTGTCTGCTTCGGTAAGAACGAAATAGTTGGTGTCGTCCGAAAGCCATTTTGTTCCCCCGTTGTCCCGGAGGCAACGTGTTGAGGCAAGCATGATGTCCTGAAAGGGTGTGCCGCTGCAGAACTGTTTCCATTCGTGATGGATGATCCCTTTTTCGGGATAGTAGCGGACAAGGGCGAATTCGTTGTCGATTACGGTAATCGTGGCCATATCAGGAATTGTAGTTTAAATTCGGTAAAAGTGCGAATTCATACCGTGAAAAAACCACAATTATGAATCGGATTTGACTCCCAGAGCGATTCTGCGCCGTGGCGTCCGCCCTTTTGGGGAACGAACAGCTCAGAACTGCCCGCGCTGATAAAAACCGGTACTTCTTTCGTGGTATTGCATGACATGTATATACCTCCAATGATGTAAAGGATATCGTAATCAGATATTCAGATGAACATTGTGGTGTCTTACAGCTCCTCGCTGGCAATGTCAAAGAAGCGGCTAAAGTATGCGCTTAAGCGCTCAAGAACGCTTTCGCGTTTTTTGCTCCGTTCACCATCGGGGGAGAAGCGGGAGACGGGCGGGAGGACTCTGGCAAGGTCGGTGCCGGTCGCGGTAACGGCTCCGTTCCGGAAAGCGTTCCGCATGAAGGTATAGGTTTCCTCCCGGTTCAGGTTTTCCGCTTGTATGATTGTCTCCAGCTCCTCTATTTTCTTCTGTTCAACATACGCATGCCATTCATCATCTACCACCGAATGGATGTCCAGGTTGTTGATAAACTGCATGATGAGATCTTTCTTGTTGCGGAGGCTCATGCTCGAATCGATGGCCTTGTTGATGTCCACAAGGATTTTCCGATCTTCACCGTTTTTCTCGTGATATCTTTTTACAAGCTCCAGGATGTAGTCGATGTTTATTTCAATCTGCTTTATAAGTTCCATTTCGAAGACAATGTCATCGTTGATGTTTTCCTTTTCAGCGCTATCAGGTTTGCGGAACTCGTTGTAGAGATCGATGTACATGCTGTGGTAATCCTGCATATCGCGGGCGCTCAGAATTTCCCTGCCGATAAATTCGTCAAAAGTGATGAGTATGTTCTGTAATCGTAGAATGGAACCGTAGAGCCGGATAAAGTGTTTCTGGTCTTTCTCTCCAAGAATGCGCTCCCCGAGCGGAAACGTTTCAAGCAGTTCCGCAACCAGACTTGCATAACCGCGGACGGGTTTTTTTCCGTCGGTGTATCCGTTGTAGTATTCGTCGAAAGTTTTTATGAGTACCACACCGCCGGCTTCCTTATCGCCGAAAAGCGCGATCGCTTCGTTGGTCGCCTTCTCGAGATTCCGGAAGCAGACGATATTGCCGAAGGCTTTTATGGTGTTCAGAATGCGGTTTGTACGTGAATAGGCTTGCAACAGTCCGTGTAGGCGCAGGTTCTTGTCTACCCAGAGCGTGTTGAGCGTCGTGGCGTCGAACCCGGTCAGGAACATGTTCACCACGATCAACAGATCCAGCTCACGGTTCTTGACCCGCTCGCTCACATCCTTGTAGTAGTTCTGAAATTTGTCTGATGAGGTGTCGTAGGATGTGGCGAACATGCTGTTGTAGTCACCGATAGCCGCTTCAAGAAAATCGCGCGAACTCTGGTCGAGCCCGGAAGTGTCTTCCGGGTTTTCATCGATTATGCCGTCCACGTCCGGTTCGTTCACACCGAAGCTGTAGATGAGGGCAATCCTGAGTTGCCGGTCGGACTGTTCTTTTTCGAGTTGGCGTCGGAACTCGGCGTAATACTTCTTCGCGGCTTCAATTGAGGAAACGGCAAAGATAGAGTTGAAACCCTTGAGCCGGGTTTTCTCCATGCGCCGTTCAACTTTTGTCCGGTCTTTTGCCGAAACGATTTCTCCGATATTGCGGGTAACGGAAAGCGAATATGATTCATCCGTCCGGCGGGTTTTCTGATCAAAGTGTTCACGGATGTAGCGGACGATATTGGCAAGTCTTTCGGGAGAAAGAAGGGCGGCCTCCCGGTCGATGTCGCGCACCTGTTTGTCTTTAATGTCTTCCATTTCCCGCATGGTGGAAACATAATCCACCTTGAAGGGAAGCACGTTCTTGTCCGCAATGGCGTTGACGATGGTATAGGTATGCAGTTGC
>CAZVEL010000195.1:0-7102 GCA_964626305.1 uncultured Treponema sp.
CCACCAATTTCTTGAAGAAGTATACGAGATGTTCACCATGCGCTGTGAAAACAAAGGACTCAACCTGGACATGGAGATTCTTGATACCCTGCCCAAGCATGTTGAACTGGATACCGGGAAACTCCGCCAGATCATCATCAATCTTGTGGGGAATGCGGTCAAGTTCACCAACGAGGGCGGCATCACAATTCTCGCCGGTGTTGAAAACAACATGATCAAGATTGAAATTGCCGACACCGGACGGGGGATCGCGACGGAAGACATGGAACGCATCGTTGATCCCTTCGTGCAGACAGCAGCTACCGTAAACGAAGGCGGTACCGGTCTCGGTCTGGCCATTTCGAGCCGTTACATCCGTATGATGGGTGGAGATCTTTCCATCCAGAGCGAACCGGGTAAAGGTTCGGTTTTCAGCTTTACGATAGCATTGAATACTGCAAAAGCACCGGCCGAGCAATCTGAACAACCGACACAGATCCTCTCGGTCTCGGACGGAAAATCTCCGTTGATACTGATTGTGGACGACAAGGAACATAACCGGACCATTCTCAGGCAAATGCTCGAAAAATCCGGATTTACCGTAGAAGAGGCGGCGGACGGAGAAGAGGCGGTACGCATGAACCGTGAAATAAAGCCGGAACTCATCTTCATGGATATCCGGATGCCGGTTATGGACGGCTATGAAGCGGTAGCACAGATTCGAAAAGAAAAAAACACCCCTGCCCCGGTTATTTTCGCGCTAACGGCAAGCGCATTCAAACAGGACGAACAGAAAATTCTACAATCCGGATTCGACGGTTATCTCGCTAAACCGTTCAAGATCGCCACATTATACCGGCTCATCGAACAAAAATCCTCTATAGCCTTTACCGGAGCGGAAAACAACGAGGAATCGCTGGGAAACACAACACATACTCCCGACTATGGCAAAGCCTCGACTATCTTTACCCGTGAGGTATGCCACGCAATCCTGGATGCACTTGAAATCAACGATTTCATTACGATTCGGACCATCATACAATCAGTACAGAAACAGGATGAATCCGGTGTCGCCAACGCCATCTTGCAGGCTGCTGCGCAATTTGACGAAGTAAAAACTAGAACCATTATTACCTCCATTTTACAGGCAGGGAGCCGCCAAGATGCTGAATGAACTCAAACGGGTGCTTATTGTTGACGACATTGAAGAAAACCTCGCGGTGCTTACCGAGACTCTGACTGCGGAAGGATTCGCGCCGCTTCAGGCAAAGAGCGGCGAGCGGGCTCTCGAGATTGCACGGAAAGCGAATCCTGATATCATATTACTCGATATTAAAATGCCAGGAATGGACGGATATGAAACCATCAAGCGGCTCAAGTCTGATACAGCAACAAGAGAGATACCGGTTATCTTTCTTTCGGCGCTCAATCAGATAGAAGACAAGGTTCGGGGATTCGAATGCGGTGCGGTGGATTATGTATCAAAACCGTTTCAAAAGGAAGAAATACTGGCACGTGTATCCACTCACATCAATTTGCGCGAGGCGAAGCGCTGTATTGAAGCGGAGAAAGAAAAATCAGAACAACTGCTTCATACCATGTTGCCCCGTCGTGTTGCCGAAGAACTGAAAAATACCGGAAAGAGCGACCCCGAACTCTTTGAAAATGTATCCGTGTTCTTCTCGGACTTTGTCAACTTCACCGAGAATGCCCGCGCCCTTTCGGCAACGGAACTTATTGGTGAACTGAATGCGCTCTACACTGCGTTCGACGACATTATGGAAAAAAACGGTTGCGAACGGATTAAAACAATCGGTGACGCATATCTTGCCGTCTGCTCAATTTCCGGCACAGTCGCGGATCATGCTGCAAAAATGTCTGCTGCGGCAAAAGAAATACTCAGTTTTCTCGCGGACCGGAACAAATCACGAAACATGCAATGGAACATACGTATAGGCCTCCATCGCGGAGACCTCGTAGGCGGCATCGTCGGTACAAAGAAATACCTCTATGACATCTTCGGCGATACGGTCAATATCGCCTCACGTATGGAATCTCTCGCGGAATCCATGTGCATCTGCTGCACCAAGGAATTCTCTGAAGCCGCCGGAACAGGGTACACGTTCTGCAACGAGCGATCAATAGCGGTCAAGGGCGTCGGCGATATGACTGTCTGCAATCTGATGCGGTAACCGGTTCCGGAACATGAGTCAGAAATTCAGGGTCACGGATCCTTTCAGATAATCATTGTCGTAGTAGCAGCCCAGCTCGCCGGTTTCCCGTCCGCCGAAGAATCCGGCGGAAAGCTCAAAGACAACATCGTCCCGTGTCCAGGATACCGCCGGAATAATGTAGTAATCGCGGTCTTCAATACCGGTTATCGCGGTTGTTTTTAGCTCTATCTGATCGCGATACAGCTTTTTCGAAATGATGGCCGTAATCCGGGTTTTTGTTACGTCCGTTCCGTCCTCGAAATCAAATTTTTCGCTGCCTACCTTGTCATCAATGAGGCGTACCGAACCCGAGCCCTGCAGGTTCAGATTTATTCCCGCAAGGATATCCCGGTCAAACCCGAGCGACCAGACGACCGACGGATTGTACACATCAGGCTTGTCCCCGGAAAGATCGTCGGTAATATTCGCCCCAAGTTCAGCTCTAAGATTAAAACCGGCAAGGACCGTTGCACAATCAAGACCGATCTGATGATACGGATTATGGAATATTTCCACAGCAAGGCTTAATGCGGGAACGAGGGTAACACGAACGGAGGGACGCTTGAGATAGCCGTAAAAGTACTGGGCGCCGAAATCAACCGAACCAAGCGTCGTTGTAAAGCGCAGACCGGCTTGTGAATGCCCCAAACCGCTGGTATTTTCCTCACTACTGGATATACCGGCCAGCGGTATGGCATACGCAATAACAAGCTGCTGCATCGATGCAGAAAGCTCACTCATCATCCCGGGAACCCAGCGTCCCTCTGATGCGAATTGTTCTCCCTCGAACGATGGAAGATACACGGCTTCAATCCGGGTCATTGGCGCAATGGAATATGAAAGATGCACAAGCGGACGCGCAATCTTGCGTTCCAGTTCATCAACAACGGTAAGATCCGACTGATCCTGCGGATTGATGACATCGAGCGGGCCTTGACTGTCAGCGCGGCCCCAGATCAACTTGCGAAGTCCTGCTTCGAAATCAGCTTTCCCAAGGTACGCACGCACATAGGCTTCATCTATCTCGAAAGGGAAATCCTCGTCGGGGACCGCTTCAACTGAAAGAACGCCGTCGGCACGGGAACCGGTAACAGAGAGATTCAGGACTCCGGAGAAGAGGCTGCCAATATCATACGATTCGCGTTTTTCGGTATCCGCGATTGAATCAATAAACAGGAGTCCCTGCGCGGAGAGTTCGCCCGAGAACGATACCGGAGAATCTGGTCCGGGAATATCCGCAACAGCATTCCCGGAACGTTCCGGTTCTCCGGAAGAATCAGGATCTCCGAACCCGAAAGCCGGTGCGTCCTGTGCGAAACCCTGCCCCATCAGCATTACAGAAATACTGGTAACCGCAAGTGTTCTATACAAGACGTTCATCGCACCCTCCCCGTCGCAAGAAAATCGACCGTGAATACTCCATCGGGAATGGGATCGTCATACTTCATTATCTTCACATTGATCGTCGTGCTCGTTTCATCCGCGACCGTTGTCATCCGTGTCTTCATGGGAGTAATACGTGACTGCACCACCGCGGTTTCAAGAACTTCCAGAACTTTAACCAGCGTTCCCTTTTTGTCATACAGTTCAATTTTCCAGGCAACAAGGCTATCCTTGTCGATCCAGGAAATCATCTTCGAATACTGATAATTCTTGTCAAGCGGAATGGATTCAATTACATGACAGGGTTTCCCGGCAAGTGTTTCTTCCCGAAGCAGGGTATGCCTGTCAAGCGAAACATCACGATCTGTTGATGAAATGTCATCATACGAAAGGTCAGTACCCATAAAACTACCAGAACCTTCTGAGGAAGCGATTCTCCTTACCTTGCCAAGTGACGGCAGGAATATCCAGCGGTCATCATCTCCGTTCTCTTTTTCCATGGTAAGAAAACGGGTTCCGGCAACCGTCGCGGGTTTTTGAAACACGATGATGGTACGATTTCCTTCCGGACCATCACTTGAATACTGGTCAATAAGGCGTTCGCCCGTTACGTTTTCTCTGGATGCAAGAACCATTTGCGAACGTGTGGAAATCGTTTGCGCATCAATACGGTTTCGTGCTGCATCAATTATTTCCCGTGCATCCTGTGCATATACCGGGAACATACCCATGGCGACAAGAAACACCACCAGAGAACTCCGTACCTTTGCATGGAATAGTTTATTCATATCACCTCTCCTTCCTGATAAACTCAGGCTGTATCCAGTTAAGCAATACCGGCAGAACACTCAACGCAACAACCGAACTTGAAAACATCGTAAGGGCAATGAGAAACCCGAATTGCGCGAGCATGTTGAACTCTGACAGAATCAATACAGCGAATCCGCACCCCACCGAAATTGCATTAATAATGATTGCCTTTCCGGATGTAACAAATGTCCGCCAAAGGAATCCGTCTGAGCCCTTATGTGCAACATATTCACGATTATACGCGGCCAGATAATGAATGGTATAATCAATACCGATACCGACCGCGAGACTGGCGACCAACGCCGTTCCGATATTGAGCTTGATACCGGTTACCGCCATGACTGCAAAATTGAGCAGTATCGATATGGTCAGCGGAGCAATCCCGATAAGACCCGCCCATATTGAACGCCATGAAACGGATAAAATGATAAATACCATTACAATTGATATAATGACAGAAATCAGCTGCGACTGCACGACAAGGCGGTTCAGGGACCGCTCAACAAATGTCAGGCCGCCGATCGAAACATTGACCGTTGGTGGAAAATTTGCCTGAACATAGTCATTGATTTCTGTTACGGCAGCATCTGTGTCTATCTGGCCAGTCGTCTTCAATTGGACACTCATTCGTATCGCGGTGGGTTCAAGCGGATCATTTGCATAGGAACCGATATCACCCGAAAGGAGTACGAGATAGTTTGAAATGAGTGAAGCAAGTTCCTCTTTTGTTTCTTTCCCGTATCGTTCCGGATCCGAAGGAATTTCGTAATAGGCGGCTCCTTCGAAATTGACCGATTTTTTCAGTTCTTTCACCAATTCACGAACAGAGGTTTCTTGCGTACTGTTTTTCTGAAGGATCGCATCAAGTGAAGCGATGAGCTCAGTTCGGGTAAGTTTTTCTTCCCCGGCAGACGCTCCGGCATTTTCCGGCGATTGGTCAGAACCCTCAACACTACTCATGGAGTCCTCTTCAACCGGAACGCTTCCAAAATCACCAAACCCGAAATCTCCGTCGTCAGCTTCTCCAAATCCGGATGCCTGATCATCACGAGAAAAAGCCGCAACCGATGCCACCGCCGGTCGAATTCCCGAAGGATCCTCATCGGCGTTATATACCTGATTGATTCTCTTTATGAGATCGGTAAATCCCATAACCTTGCCCACGTTGGAGACATGGAAGGCAAGATACGATGAAAGACCATCCATTGCAGAGAGGACATCGGGATGGAGAAGTGTGAGCGTGTCCTCGGCACGGACAATAATGTTTACTGTCTTCGTCCCGGCAAATTCGCTGCGGATAAACCGGTCGGAGCGTGCGACGTCAGCATTTCCCCTGAAGTATTCAACGAGCACATTATCGATAACCAGATCCGGTATGGATAAAACGGAGAATATTCCAAGGGCGACAGATAACAAGACCACTGCACGCTTCTTGCGTGTTACTGCAGTGAAGGTGCCTGCAATGGCATCAGCAAGAGGATCTTTCCCGTCCGTTTTTGTTTTTGAATGTTGCTTCAGCGGCTTTGGCCCGCGCAGGAGCAACACTGCGGGAATAAAGGTTATGGAAACAACGAATGAAACGATTACTCCGAAACTTGAAAAAAATCCGAATTCCCTGATGGGAAGTACGGAAGTAAAGCAGAATGATACAAATCCGACAAACGTAGTAAGTGACGCAAGAGCTACCGGTTTGCCGATTGTCTGTATCACTTTCATGACAAGCTGTTCATGCTCCTGTTTTGTCATGTTTTTTTTGCCGGTACAATCGTCAAGATAATGAGTCACCACATGAATTCCGTAAGCACTACCTACCGCAACCAGAATAACCGGCAAAACTGTTGAAAGTATCGACAACCGGATTCCGAATAACGGCATGGCACCAATTGACCAGACCGTGGCAATGACCACCGTGGTGAGTGGAAGAATAATGGCAATAGCGCGATGAAATGAAATCAATAAAATAACGAGAACCGCAATAATGACCAGAGGAATGAGCGTTCGCAAGTCTGCCTTCATTGCGGAATTGATATCCGAGCTAAAGACAGGAAGTCCGGCAAAATATACCGTCGATCCATCGTTAAAAATCTTCTGTGAGATTGCCCGTATGTCTTTCAGGACGGCAAGGCTTTCCTCACCTCCCGCCTCATCGGACTGCAGATCAAGAGAAACAAGCATCTGGGTAGAACGTTCATCATCCGAAATGAGTACCCGGTCATAGAGCTCCCAGGAGCGAACCCTTTTTTTGATTTCTTTAATTTCTTCGGTGCTTCCGGTAAAGGATTCGGGAACAATCGGTTCTACGACGATTGAATCACCCTGTGCCGTTATGAAATCAGTTGAAACAATTGAACTCACCTCGTCTATTTTTTTAAGAGAAGCAAGCCGCTGATCGAATGTACGCATACGTTTTAAAAAACCCGGATCAAATACGCTATCGAAAGGACGTTCAATTCCGACAAGAATTTGCACCTGACTGCCGAAGTCCTCGTCTATGGCTTCTGCTTCAAGGCGTGCCGGATCATTCTCGGGAACGAAGCGGAAGTTGTTATTATCCAACTCCGTTTTCGGAAACTGTAAGGCGAAAAATACAGTTATGCCCAGGATAATTGTAATGATAATACCCGAATACCAATACATTCGTTTCATGGTACGCTTCTCCCTTTACAAATCAGACAGATTCAATTGCGAACGATCAACGTTGGGACCGGCCATCCCGC
>CAZVEL010000196.1:0-4703 GCA_964626305.1 uncultured Treponema sp.
GCAACCCTAACAACCCTAACAACCAAACGAAAACACTTACACCAGAGAGCCTGAGAATTCCCGGCGTACCCGTAACCAATCCAGAAGAACTCAGGGAACTGCCGCCTGTCCGACAGGAGTTGGATAAACGACTGATGTCACTCGGGAACGAAGCTTCTCCCGAGAAAAAAGCGCATTTTACCCGAGCCGTCAGCACCCTTACCGAAACATTACAGGACATACTCAATCTTGCTGACCAGGGGATAGAAGCATGTAACCGGTACATCGATGCACGAACCCCGCTTGAAAAGAATCATGCGCTTGAGCAGCTTGACCGGATCGACCGGAAAATCCTCTCCCACCCCGGGAAAGAAATCGTCGCAATGGTGTTCTCCTTTGCAGAAAAAGACCAAAAGGGGGAAAATCCGGACAATCCAATACTCACAACACGGGCATTGTATCAAGCACTGGTTCGCGCTACCACAATGAACCTTTCAGAGCTTGAAAAATTACATTAAAGATTGCGAGAGTGGGTACCGATATTTAATATGAGGTTGCGATGCTCATGACGGCGGGGATTGACGTCCAGACGCCGTTTTCAAGCATTCGATCGGACCGTATCTGCTTAAGATACGGTCTTTTTTTTACTGCTACCAAAATTGTTGAAAAAAATACCCGTTGTGAACCATACCGTTGTATATACAGAACCGCAGATGATATTATCCCGGGAAAAGCCAGACAGTCGCTTGTTCAGGAAGTTTCCCCAAAATGACAAATTCCAGATCGCGGGAAGAATTCTCAATGTATCGCTGCCACTTCTCGGCAGTAAAAGACGTGGTTATCCGTTCCCGCGCAACCTGAACACTCGCTTCGAGTGAATCCCGGGGGACAGAGCGTTGCGGACTATCCTCCTTGCCAAGAAGAACTGAACAAAGAAAAGCACTCAGCACGGTGATCAAAGGATCCGGAGCAGAACGGGCTAACGGCGCAAGGTCTGATGCAGCACCGGCACTTTCCGGATCAAGATAGCGTGCAAGTCCCCGATAAAACGAAAGCCAGTCGACAATATTCGGATCCAGATTACCCTCATTGAGGGTATCGGTACAGAAAACACGTACCCGGCGAAAATTTCCAGACAACACAGCTGCACCGGCAAAACCGCGCAGTGTTTGCCGGTATCTGTTTCTATGTTCAGATTTCAGGAAAGCGGCCAGTTTTTCCAGCGCGGTAAAATCTCCCAGTAAAACAAGAGACTCAAATAGAAGACGCACATTTCGTTTGCTTGCTTTTTTCCGGTAGAAAACCTGCTTTTCAAGATATTGGGCAAGAGCCGGCCAGTCTTCCCGTTCAAGACAAATTAAAATAGTCCAGTTACGAATAAAAATGCAGTTGACCAAAATGATCGATCCGATAAAAAAAACAGCGAGGAACCAGTTTCCCCGCCAAAATTCTATAAAATACTCCCTGGAAACCAAAACAACCGGAAGAAAAAAAACCACAAGAAAAGCACAAAACAGGACGATATTTAAAATAGTGAACAAAACCTTGAATTTCATGAAACTACTCCTGGAATAAGGTATTATTGTACTATAAGGGACTGGATAAGTGAATACTTTTAACGTTACAGAGTTACAGGACGGATTCTTCTTCACCGAAGATGCATTCCTGGACAAAAAATTCATCCTGCTCACCCCGGGAATGCCCATAACTGAGGAATTCCGCCGGGCTCTTCGTGACTGGGAATTCCTGAAAATATTCTCGGAGGGACGTACAACCAACGAAGAACTGGAAAGAAAAACTGTTTCTATTGATCCTGATGCCTTTGACGAATCAGAAGAAAATAAAACACAACCCTCTGAATCGACGGAAACACCTGAAACAGACACACAGTCACTTTCTGAAGTAGAAAAAACCTATAATGAGTTTCAGGCCTTTATTTCTGATGTCTATACCCGTTATGTCACACGGAAAGATTTACAACCACAGGTGATTTCAGACAAGGTGAAAGATCTGTGCGACTTTATCAAGAAAAACAAACGCCTCGTACTTCGTATACAACCATCCCAGGAAACACGTGACAAAAACTACCTGGTTGTTCACTCAATGCGTTCTACAGTTTTTGCCATTGTTATCGGGTTACAGCTCAAATTTCCAATCCACAAACTCATTGAACTCGGTGTAGCCTGCATACTTCATGAAATTGGCATGGTCCGACTTCCTCCACAGGTGTATATGGGGAGAAAAGAACTAACCCCTGTTGAGAAAAACGCGATTTTCACCCATCCGGTAATATCATACAACATCCTGAGAGAATTTTCGTTTCCGCTCAATATCTGCCTCGGTGTGCTTGAACATCATGAACGTGAAAATGGAGCCGGATACCCGCGAAAGCTGGTGAAAGAGAAGATTTCATTGTATGCCAAAATAATCGCAGTGGCCTGCTCATATGAAGCAGTTACCGCACAACGTCCATACAAAGAAGCCCGTGATGCCTATACAGGAATTATCGACATTATGAAGAATCAGGGAAAACAGTACGATGAAACAGTAATTCGAGCATTGCTTTTTTCACTGTCTCTCTACCCGATCGGATTATACGTATTGCTCTCGAATAATAAAATAGGACAGGTTGTAGACGTAAACCCCGAAAACCCGAAGTATCCTGTTGTACAACTGATCGGTGAAACAAAACCTGATGGCTCCCCACGAATTGTGGAAACAAGCGAATACGGAGTCTCAATATCCCGCCCACTTACTAAAGAAGAGGGCGCAACGCTGATAAAGCATTAGAAAAACAACGTCACATCCCCTGAATCTATTGAATCAAGCGACCTGTCCTCAACTGCGAACCCACCAATTTCCCCCGCAGCTTCCTTGTGGGCGGTTATTGTAAAACGATCCACCAGCTCCCGAAGACGATCATTCTTTATGGTCCAGGAATCAGAACCGGTACGTGCAAGAAGAGAATCCCGTTCTGAACGATATCCCTGTACATTGTTTTCTACTGCACTTTTAAGACTATTCAATTTTTCGGCAATGGTACGCAGAGTAACTAAAGCCTCATCAACTTCCTTACACAAAGATTCAAAAGATTCAGGATATACCCGGAGATCAGAAAGTTTTGTAGAAAGAAGCTCATTACTTTCCTGAATGGATTTGAAGAGAGAAGACTTCTCATCCTTCATCCGGGTAAGTTCGCGATCATCCCTTTTTGCACCGTCCCCATATACACTGGTTATAGACTCAATCGCAGCAATGAAAGCTTCCAAATCTTTCCTTGTCTCTTCCACAGAAGCCTCGGTACGATAAATTAGATCACTCATGTGTTCAACTGTTCCACGCACTGAATGAAGCGCTTCATTTTTCGCCACTTCTATCTGCTGAGTTATCCGGACATGTTGCAGACGGGCAATAATTGGTCGGATTGTCTCAAACAGGGTCCGTAAATACTTGACTTCAGAGACAATTGAAGCACTATCACGAACCATCCCTTTTTGTTCTCGTTGAAAAACCGTTATACGAGATACAAACCCTGAAAAACTCCCGGAAGCATTATCAAGAAGCACGGGAAGAGACGTCCCCGTACCATTTGAATAATCAAGATTAGGAAGACAGGAAATTTCTCCGTTGCTGCTCCACATCATCAAGTATACGATGAACGGACTCCCAGTTCTCGGAAAAAACAGACACTGATTTCATAACATTTGCCTGAACATCATCTATTATTTTCTCACATATTTCCAACAGCTGAACATCAACAGAGATGCGATCAAGCTGGTCTTCTGTGGATTTCTGAGCATCGAAAGGCATAATTTCCTTCGTAGCGAGTAGAACCTGATCAATGGACTGACGAATGATATCTTGAAGCTGTATCCCGCTCATTGCCTGCCGAATGGGGGAAAGAGTGTTACCGGCGTTACCTTCCAGCGAAGCAATATCTTCATAAGCATGGTCAAGAGCAGGCAATACAGACTCTTTAAGAGAAACAGTATGATTTTTTGTAACCCCATCGTATTGCGAACGGGACACGGTAAACGATTTTTCAAGAGCAGCATTTTTCTCGAGAAGCTTTTTTTCCTCAAGCATCAACTCATTTGAAAGAGAAATCATTGCCGCAGACAAACGCTTGAGATTTTCTGTTATACAAGAAAACGCACGACCTTTCTCTCCGGATTTTATGGAAATAACCATCGCATTTAATGAAATTAATTCAAGCTCCTCGGAATTGTTCCGTATTGCTTCAAGACGCTCATGAATACTATCCAGAGATTTCATCCGCTCAGCAAGATCTTTAAATAAAGCCTCATTTCTTGTATTAAAACCATCAAGAAAATCTTCGTTATCGTCCCCTGTTGAAGAAAGACCGTATATCAAGTCGGCTAATATATCTTTTAGAGCTGAAAGTGATGATGATGGATCAGTGTCGCTAACCAGCGAAAGTAGCGATGGAAATATTTCCCCAAGACGTGTATATAGTGTTTCTGTCATGTCACTGCATTGCTGTATGTCTGCACGAATTGCTTTCAAGTCTTTCATGAATATGCTCGCTTTTTCATAGGTCTGTGTTCTAAACTATACCGTACAGACTCTGTCCTGTACAGTTTTTACTGCTACCAAAATTGTTGAAACCAAAAATCAATAAATACCCCTCACACCACAAGATGTCGGGCGACCCAGCCGTTGCCCGGCTGACCCTTCAAGGGCACCACACCCGTCCGGAAGCA
>CAZVEL010000197.1:0-3137 GCA_964626305.1 uncultured Treponema sp.
ACGGCTGTCCGTTCCCATGATGGCGGAACTTCTTTCAGCTACCGGTGAAGATATCCGGGTGCTCGACAGCAGGGATTACATTATTACCGATGGTGGACCCGTCCGTGAGGCGGACCCCGCATTTGATAAAATAGAAGAGGCTTTTACCCCGCTTCGCCGTTCCGGTGAGAAGATCCTGCTCATGGGAGGATTTGTCAGCTCCGACGTTTCCGGCAAGCAGACGCTCCTCGGTCGCAACGGATCCGATTTTTCTGCAGCCCTCATGGCAATGGGACTCGATGCTCAGCAGCTTGAAATCTGGTCGGATGTAGACGGAATATACACTGCGGATCCACGTATCGTTCCGGACGCGGAGCTGGTGCATGATATCAGCTATGAAGAAGCCATGGAGCTGTCGTTCTTCGGTTCCAAGGTATTGCATCCCAAAACGCTCACCCCGATCGCTTCGCGCCGTATCGAAACCTGGAGCCGGAACAGCTTTAATCCCGCGGCCCGGGGAACCCGCATCGCTCCGTCCGACTCCATTGAACATGGAATCGGACCCGGCCCGGTTCGAGGCATTTCCTGTCTGTCCGGTGTAGCCCTGGTCAGCGTTTCCGGCGCGGGGCTTAAAGGGCGGCGTGGTATTGCCGCGCGCGTATTTTCCGCGGTCAGCCGCTCAGGCGTGTCCGTGTTGCTCATTACCCAGTCAAGCTCCGAGTTCACCATCAGTTTTTGTGTCCGGGAAAACGAAACCGAAACGGTTCGTCGCGTCCTCAACGAGGAATTCGTGCACGAGATGCAGGAAAAACTTGTTAATGACGTTTCCGTTCTTCCGGGCATGTCCATCGTTTCCATCGTGGGTGACGGTATGGTTAATACCAAAGGCATTGCGGGGAAATTCTTTTCCGCCCTTGCCTTCGGCGGTATCAATATTCATGCAATTGCGCAAGGTTCATCAGAACGCTCAATCAGTACAGTCGTGGCAAAGGACGAAGGAGACAAGGCTGTTCGAATAGCGCACCGTTTCTTCTTTGACACCATGCAGACTATCGAACTTTTCCTCTTTGGAATTGGTGTGGTAGGAGGGAAGCTCCTTGAACAGGTACGCCTGCAGCAAAAAGAACTGGAAAAATCAAACATTTCTCTCCGGGTATGCGGCATCGCCAATTCACGGGTCATGTGTCTTGACCGCAGCTCGCTTGATCTTTCCGCATGGAATGAGTGTCTTGCTGCTTCGGACACACCGTCGTCGGTTGACGGCCTTTTATCCTTTGTACGGAGCGAGCAGCCGCTCAATCCGGTATTCGTGGACTGTACCGCCACCGGAGACCTCCCGCTTCGTTATGCGGATATTCTTGAAGCAGGCCTGCACATCGTAACACCCAACAAACGGGCGAATTCGGGTTCCGCAGAGCAATATGCGGCAATACGGTCCGCGGCGGTTAAAAACCGCAAACGGTTCCTCTACGAAACGAATGTAGGCGCGGGTCTTCCTGTTATCGATACCTTCCGCAACATGCTCAAGTCCGGCGACCGGCTCATCCGTTTTGAAGGGATCATGTCCGGGTCTCTCTCGTACATATTCGGCCGGCTTGATGAAGGCATACCTTTCTCGCAAGCAGTGATTGAAGCACGGGGGAAGGGTTTTACCGAACCGGATCCTCGTGAGGACCTCTCCGGCATGGATGTGGCGCGCAAGGCGCTCATTATTGCCCGGGAAGCCGGTATGACTCTCGATCTGGACGATGTTATCTGTGAGGGTGCGCTCCCGGATGATTTTGATACATCCGGTACCGTGGACGAATTTCTCGCCCGGCTTCCGCAGATAGACGAATGGTATCAAAAACGCGTTGAGACTGTAAAACAATCAGGAAACGTGTTACGATTCCTGGGTAGCATAGTGGATGGCCATGCTGCTGCCGGTCCGGTTGAAGTCTCGCAGGATGGACCGCTGGCATCGATTACGGGAGGCAGCAATGCCTTTGTTTTTACAACGAGGTATTATTCACCCATTCCGCTGGTTATCCACGGGTATGGAGCCGGAGCGGATGTAACCGCAGCCGGGGTATTCGCAGACATATTAAGGACGGCAACATGGTAATTGTACTTGAAAAGAATATCAGGGACGAGGACAAACAGCGCATCAGGGTTTTCCTTGAAAAGAATTCCCTCAGGGTAAACGAAATTGCCGGAGATGAAGAGACCATCATCGGTGCGGTAGGAAAGGTGGGGATTGATCCCCGCGAAGTCGAGATACTTCCCGGGGTACAGCGGGTTATTCCCATTTCCAAACCCTACAAGATGGCTTCCCGCGAGTTCAAGCGGGATAACACGGTGGTGAACGTACGCGGGGTAAAGATCGGCGGAAACCGGGTAACAGTTATTGCCGGTCCCTGTGCGGTTGAAAGCCGGGAGCAGATCATGGAGTCAGCGGCCCGTGTCGCCGAGTCCGGCGCGGTCATGCTCCGGGGCGGCGCGTACAAACCCCGCACGAGCCCGTACGCATTTCAGGGTCTCGGTGAAGAGGGGGTTAAGTATCTCCGCGAAGCAGGTGACGCCTGGGGGCTGCCGGTGGTGACCGAGATTGTCTCATCGGAAGCGATTCCCGCCATGCGCGATTATGTTGACGTGTACCAGATCGGCGCGCGAAACATGCAGAACTTTGAACTGCTCAAGAAAGTGGGTGCTCTTGGAAAGCCGGTCATCCTCAAGCGCGGCCTTTCGGCCACAATCGAAGAATGGCTCATGGCCGCGGAATATCTTCTTTCAAGCGGTACCGAAGATGTCATTCTCTGTGAACGCGGTATCAGAACGTACGAGAAGGCAACTCGTAATACACTCGATCTTTCGGCCATTCCCATCCTTCGCTCACTTACCCATCTGCCCGTTATCGTTGATCCGAGCCATGCGGTCGGTATGCGTGACAAGGTTCCTCCCATGTCGCTCGCGGCAATTGCCGCCGGGGCCGATGGCCTCATTGTCGAGGTGCATCCAACTCCGGACAAGGCGCTTTCCGACGGGGTACAGTCTCTGTACCCGGAACAGTTTGAAAAAATGATGCGGGATATCGAAGTGCTCGCTCCCGTGGTGGGCCGTGCCGTTTCCCGCCGTTCGGTTCCCCGCATCGGCTCGATACCCGGTACAACCGTCATAAT
>CAZVEL010000198.1:0-1591 GCA_964626305.1 uncultured Treponema sp.
GATAATCTTACGAGAGTACAGGAAACGATAGCAGAAACAATCGTCAAAACGGGGAGACCTGAAGGTTCTGTCCGTCTTGTAGCGGTGAGCAAATTTCACCCCATGAGTTCGGTCCTGGAAGCGGTTGCCGCCGGCCAGCGGCATTTCGGTGAGAACAGGGTCCAGGAAGCAGAAGAGAAGTTTCCACGCGTCCTTTCTGTTCATCCCGATGTTCAATTGCACATGATTGGATCTCTTCAGAGAAACAAAGTTTCAAAAATTCTGCCTGTTGCATCCTGCGTCCAGTCAGTAGATCGGCGCGAATTACTCATTGAACTTGAAAAACGGGCAGCATTGCTCAATAAAACCATAACGGTTCTTTTCGAAATACATACCGGCGAGGAATCAAAAGCCGGCTTTTCTTCTGAAAAAGAACTGTATGAAACCCTCGACATGCTCCCGGACTGTTCTCATGTACGTTGTTCAGGATTCATGACGATGGCCCCCTTTACCGACGACGCTACTGCAGTTCGTGCGTCGTTCCGGCGCCTTGTCAGAGTACAGAGTCGCTGTAACCAGGCCTATCCTGAGCTGGATTTTTCAACCCTTTCCATGGGAATGTCCAATGATTTCCGTATCGCTATTGAAGAAGGATCAACGATGGTACGTATCGGAACTGCAATCTTCGGAGCACGGGCCATATGAAACGCGGGATTGCGTTTTTCCTGTGTCTGGTACTTATTCACGGTACCTTTTTCGCACAAACCGGTTCCCTCGGAGATGACGGTACCGAACCGATTCCCTATGAAGAAGACGAGTTCCCTTCATGGCAAAGTGATATACGCCGGGCCGAAATAATTGCCTTCGGCGCGCTTCCTTTTGTTACCTTCATGACTTCGCTTTCCTACGACATTTACCGGTACGTTGATCATGATCAGCGTGAAGAGTATCTCCCCTGGCCGATGAAAAAAAAGGAAATAGCTGAACCATTGTCCGAAGACGATCAAAAACGGATATTGCTCATTTCTGTCGGGGTGTCTCTCGGTGTTGCCCTGTTTGACTACGGATACCGGGCCTTGAAACGGCATATTCGACAGAGCAGGCAGGACCGCCTCAACCGGGAAGCACAGAAAACTGTCATTATCGAAGAGATTGACGGGGAAATAATCCCTGAGTCGGAATCCCCCTGATGCCCACAATCACACTTGTTGTTGACCAGTCAGCAGAAACTGCCATACGGCTTGACCAGTACTGTACACAGAAAAATCCAGATCTTACCCGCTCCCGTCTTAAAAATGGAGCCCGTCTCATAACCGTTAATGAAGCACCGGCAAAACTTTCCCGCATGGTTCGACCCGGCGACCGTATATTGATCGAATGGGACGACCCCGTGCCCGAAGCCATAGAAATGGAAAACATCCCCCTGTCAATTCTCTATGAGAATGACCATGTAACCGTTGTAAACAAGCGGCAGGGAATGGTTACCCATCCTGCGGCAGGAAACTGTACGGGAACGCTTGTAAACGCCCTCCTGTGGCACTGGAAGCAGATTCCTGGTCCCGGTAATCTGCGTGCCGGAATTGTACATCGTCTTGATAAGGATACCTCCGGC
>CAZVEL010000199.1:0-3223 GCA_964626305.1 uncultured Treponema sp.
TCTTTTGCTGTTGGCGCAGACTTTAAAAATACCTTTTTTACCAGCCTTTTTGAACCGATCGCTGCCAAATTTTCCATGAAATGGAAGCTTTACAACAACACGAAAAAAGATCGTGTTGCCCTCCTTGTTTCCAAAACAAGCCATTGTCTGTATGAATTGCTGTTAAAACACGCTGACGGAGAACTGGACTGTGAAATCCCCGTCATCATTTCAAATCATCCCGATCTTGCCCACATCGCGACCGCCTTCCACATTCCTTTTTACCAGGTTGACACCGGAAAGGGGAAAGAGTCTTATGAAGAAGACCTTCAGGGCATTCTTGAAAAATACAAAGCCGATCTCGTTGTTCTGGCCCGCTACATGCAGGTTATGAGCGGGCAATTCTGCAAACGCTGGGAAGGCCGCCTTATCAATATACACCACGGCTTCCTTCCCGCATTCAAAGGTGCACGGCCATATCATCAGGCATGGCAGAAGGGCGTAAAAATTATCGGCGCCACCGGACACTTCGCGACCGAAAAGCTGGACCAGGGCCCGATAATCTTTCAGGATGTTATACCGGTAGGAGACACCTGCTCGGTGGACGAGTTCATCAGAATGGGTAAGGATGTTGAACGGCGCGTTCTCGTTGAAGCGGTACGAAGGTACCTCCGCCACAGCATTTTCCTGCATGACGGCCGTACCTTCGTTATTGAATAGAATCAGGCCAGGTCTGAATACTCGGTTAGTATTTTAGAAGTTCCCATCAAATAATCGTTTCAAGAACCGTTACAATATTGCTGTCGTACAGCCCCGGTTTCTTCCGGAGTTCTTCCATCGCGGATTCCTTGTCGTATATTTCACGGTAATTCCGCCGTGAAATTAGCGCGGCATACGATTCGGCAATACGGATAACACGGGCGATGTAGGGAATATGGTTTTCGGAAAGTCCTTCGGGATACCCCGATCCATCCATATTTTCATGATGCATGAGAACTCCGTCCGCAAATATGGGCATGTATTTTTCAGGAACAAATGAAAGCTGGGCGAGCCCCTGCTTTACATGGTTCCTGATCTCGTAAATTTCGTCCTGAGCAAGATTTTCCTTGCCGAAAAGGGTTTTATCAATCTCAAGGAATCCCACATCATATACCTGCGCTACATTAAAAAAGAGCATCGATTCAAAATGCCCCAAGCCCATCTCCTGCGAAATCTTGAACACCATTTCCGAAACATTTTTCGCGTTGTTTTTTCGTCCGGTCGCCTGATCAATTTCAAGACCAACTTCCCGGCATTTCCGGGTAAGCTCTTCAAATTCGGCCTGTTCTTCCGCGGTCTCGGGCGCAGGTGGCAAACCAGTGGAAAGAGACGTGTTGCCAATCATCCGCAACGGCGATTCCGAGCCATATGACGGAGGAAGGGCTTCAACACCCTGTGCGGTAGTCGGCAGACGTGACATCTGTGAAACAACCTTGAGCGTCTCCACGAATTTCTCGTGCTGAGTTTTCGCGCTTTTCATGTTGACTACCAGGTTTATAATTACCACCACGAACACAATGAAGAGGACGGCGCCAATAATAAAGGCAACAAGAAGAAAAGCCCGGGTTGTTTGCCCGGAAGCCTCACTTGCCTGGCGGAACGCACGGTCAAAAGCGTTCTGCTGTGTTTCTGCAAGCTCCTTCCGGATTTTTTCCTGTTCCTCCCGGTCACGCTCTTCTGCTTCCTGACGGGCTTTTTCCATTTCCAGCTGAAGCTGCAATGTGTTGTGGAGCACCGGATTGTTTGAAGAAGAGGCCTTTCCACTGGTTGCGGAAGGATCATTGATGTCCGAGCCCCAGGCAATATCCTGTGCTTCCTGAGTATTAATGACCTTTACAAGCCGGTTAATCCGCTCTGTGGAAAGATACGGAAATTCTATCAGCTTTTCCTTTACCTGGTTAAAAGCCGTTATGTTTTTTGTGTCCTTTATCTTCTCCAGATACGAGTAATAAATGGTTTCGGCAATAACTTCCACATTATGGGGAACAGAGTCCTCTTTATATGAATTAAGAACAATATTGATGTAGGAGAATGCCTTTGCATGATTCCCGTTCGAGTATTCATTGTTTGCAGCAGTCATGTACCGCGTAACCAAAGCATCATCCGCCACGGTAAAACCCGCGACCAATGCAAAACAAAGGACCAACAATACCCGGACGAAAAAAGTTCTACTCATAATTGCCTACTCCAATTGAAAGCGTCAATGTAACATCGTTTCTCATACCGCTGTCCACAATAAGCAGCGAGTCCCGGACACACGCCCTGAACATAACATCAAAACTATGCATTTCTGCCAGAGTGAAGGTCATTCCCGTCTGAAAGCCCATGGCCGCAATAACATCCGGGTCAAAAAGATGTCCGGCATACCAGTCCGCACCGAGTTGAAAAAACGCGGAATCGCCCATTCTGATATCACGGAATTCGAATCCGGCAACCGGTGTATTAAACGAAGACTCCTCATAATCTTCACTGCCGGAATCAAATCCGAACATATAGTATCCGAGCCGCAGGAAGGCATACCGGCTGAGTGAATTGCTTGCCACAAGCAACACCCCTCCGGCTTTCCAGTTAATACCCGGATCTCCTGAAAGTGCAAGGATCATACCTTCACCCATAATATCGGCACCTGCGGAAAAACCTTCACCTCTGAATAGAAAAGATCCATATCCGCCCACACCATACTTTATGGTGGTTTTATCAGGATCAGTTACATGGGAGACCGAAGCGAGCCCCAGGAAAAGATCCCAGTTGGTTTTCCGGTACTGGGTGTTGTAGTCCTGATCAAGATACACCTTTTTTCCGGTAGAAGGATTAACCACCGCTTTGTAAGTTTTATTCACCTCTTCTCGGGCTTTGGTCTCCTGTGCCTGCTGCTTGTGAACTGCAAGAGCCTTTTTCTCTTCATCCTTGCGGCGTTCTTCCTCGCGTTCTTCACGTGCACGCTGTATGGTCTGATACAGCTGGACAGCATTCTGATTGTCAAGATTAGCATCAATAACGGAAAGGGATACGGAAGAAGCCTGTTCAAGATCATCCTGAATAACGAGCTGCCGGGCCTTTTTCAATACAAAATCTTCAAGACGTGAATACCAGGGATACTCGTTATATTTTGACAAAACACCGGTCAACCCGGGCGCACCGGGCTGAGCAATTGCTCCGTCAGCTTCACGATATACTGAATCCGGCACAACCGTTTGGCAGAACA
>CAZVEL010000200.1:0-3460 GCA_964626305.1 uncultured Treponema sp.
AACAATGTTTTTGTTAGCTGTCGACTATGGCATGCTAATAATTATTTCGACTTGGCACCCGAAAAGATTATTTTGGGATAGTTTTTAGAGGTGCCCTTAAAATAATCGACAAATATCTGGAAAAAGGAATATCATTTAAAGTGATCCAGTAGCTTGACATTCAGGAAGTGACAGCATGAAAGACAAGCAATTGTTTCACCAAAAATACGGTCCCCGGGCACTGGTAGCCGGTGCTTCGGAAGGTCTCGGTGCCGCGTTTTGCGAAGAGCTTGCCAAACAGCATCTTGATCTGGTGCTGGTTGCCCGCCGGGCGGAACCGCTCAAAGAACTGGCGAACCGCTTGTCGGTGGAATTTGGTATCGAAGTAACAACAGTTATCGGCGACCTTGCCGACCCTGAAACACTGAAATCCCTGCTGCAAATCATACAACCGCTGGATGTCGGGCTGCTGGTGTACAACGCGGCGTTTTCCGCAATCGGTGAATTCGCATCTCTTCCGCTTGCACAACTCCAGCAATCCATCGATATCAATATCCGCGCCCCGGTAACTCTGGTGCATGGACTCGTTACAAAAATGAGCAACAGAACCGGCGGCATAGTGCTCATGTCGTCCATTGCCGGAAATCAGGGAGCACCGAATGTCGCAGCGTACGGCGCAAGCAAAGCCTACAACACCATTTTGGGACAAAGCCTTGCCCGGGAACTGAAACCCCGCGGTATCGACGTAACCGTATGTTGCGCGGGCGCCATCAGAACCCCCGGATATCAACAGACCAATGTCGGGCAGGGTAAAACCGGAGAAGCCCCGGGAACACTCAGTGCAACAGCAGTTGCCCAAACCGCGCTTGGTGCGCTGGGACGCAAACCTTTCGTAATTCCGGGACGCATCAACCGCATCGCCGTGTTCGTATTTGGAAGACTCCTTCCCCGCCGGATGGCCACCTGGCTCATGGCGAAAGCAACAAGGAATCTGAGAACAACACACCGATAAGGAGGCACATACCAATGGATTTTTTACTGACGCACATAAGGGACAATGCCGCGGGATTTTTCGCACCCGCCATCATCTATGCAGGCATCCTGGCTCTGCATCTGCTACTGCCCGCCAGACGGGTAACCGGCTATGTCGTCAACGAAACGACCGGAAAGCAGTTCAAGTACCGCATCAACGGTTTTCTTGTCATGCTGGCAGCAGTCATGGCCTGGGCAGCTCTTGGTACAACAGGCATTGTGCCTTTCGACTGGCTCTATCACCACCGGTGGTCCGGTTTTGCCGGAGCGTGTACGCTTGGATTAATTGCCAGTGTTGCCATTGTGTACAAAAAGCCGCCGGTACACAAACACTCTCTGGCGGACTTCTTTCTTGGCCGCCTGAAAAACGTTCAATTCTTCAACGGTCGTGCCGATGCGAAGATGGTTCTCTACCTTTTGGGGGCTACCCTCCTCGGCCTGAACATCCTCTCTGCCGCCGCGCATCATGTCAACACATTCCAGCCGGTGTTTTCACCGGGAGTTCTGGTATACACCGCGCTCTTTTTCTGGTTTCTTTTTGACTACATGACATTTGAAGAAGTTCATCTGTACACCTACGACCTCTTTGCGGAGCGGGTCGGATTCAAACTGGTCTGGGGATGCCTGACTTTTTATCCTTTCTTTTACAGCATCGGTATTCTTTCCGTGGCACATCGTCCCGATCCCGGTATCACGACGCTGCAATTGATTATTGCGTGTGTCGTGTTTTTCTCCGGATGGATCTTTGCCCGGGGCGCGAACATGCAAAAGTTCTATTTCAAGACCCGGCCCGATACCGTATTTCTCGGAATCTGGAAGCCTGAAGTACTTTCCAATGGAGACTCTGCATTACTCTGCAACGGATTCTGGGGGATTTCCCGCCACGTCAACTATCTGGGCGAAGTACTCATGGCAACAGGTTTAACGCTTGCGCTGGGCTACCCGGAAATTGTGTGGGTCTGGCTCTATCCACTCTATTATGTACTACTTCTCTCCACCCGTGAACGCGACGACGACAAACGCTGCAAGGATAAGTACGGCGATCTGTGGGAAGAATACTGCAAACGCGTCCCGGCCCGGATAATTCCACGTATCTATTGAAGGAAACTGATCAACCATGCGATCAATGCATCTTTCATCGAAAGACTCTGTATTTTTGGATGTACGATCAAAAGAAGAACTGGAGACTATTTCATTTACTCTTGTTCATCACATGCCGGTTCTTCATATTCCGATAGAAGAAATACCGGACAGGTTGATGGAAATACCGCATGATAAAACTGTTGGCATTTTTTGTTCTTCCGGTGTTCGTTCCACAATGACTTATTTTTACCAGCGTACGCTCGGATTTGAAAATGTACGAATAATCGAAGGTTGTTACACTGAACTGGTAGATGACTTCAAACCGGGAAAACTCTTAAAGCACATCATGCAGGGGAATTAATGAAATGTCACATATACTACTAGTCAGTGCAGCACTCTTTGTTATTGGTCTTATCATGACCATGTCCGGAAGAGGTGGCGGAAATTTTTATGTGCCGCTTCTTATCATTGCAGGGCTCGGAATGCATCAGGCAGCCGCTATGGGTCAATTCATTTTACTGATTGCGGCGTTAACCGGGATGCTGGTTTTCAATAAAAAAAAGATGGTTGATTGGAAACTTGCATTGGTTATTGATCCCCCAACGGATATCATGGCCTTTGTTGGAGGCTATTTTTCCAGTTATCTGAGCGGATCGACACTTAAAATCATTTTGTCAGTATTTCTGGTTTTAGCCGGTATTTCAATGTTGATAAAGGTTAAAGAAAAACCGGTAACAACGGTAAAGAGATTCGGTTATTGGCACCGGAAGTTCGGAGAGGAAGAATACGTTGTAAACTTATGGTACACAATTCCCGTTACCGCGCTTGCCGGTCTTGTGGCAGGCTCGGTAGGAATATCATGCGGCTCATTCAAGATACCGTTAATGGTCATGCTTTGCGGCGTTCCAATGCATATAGCCGTTGGTACTTCGTCTGCAATGATTGCCGCTACAGCGATAATGGGTTTTTTGGGCCATACCATGCGAGGACACTTTGAACCAGATTTTGCCATTCCTTTAGCTATAGCAGCCATATTAGCCGGTATATTTGGAGGAAAATTGGCAATAAAAACAAATCCCAAGCATCTAAAACTGATATTTGCCATAACAACTTTTGCCGCTGCAGTATTCATGATTATCAATACGATCTCAACAAAATGACAATCATTTTATACTGCTGCCAATTCTGTTGGTTTTTTCCCTCTTTTCTTTTCACTTTTCCAGCCAATAACCCATGATTCTGCCTATATAGCTGTTCGGGGATATCTCTTTTTCTCTCCCCGAAGGAGGTAGTATGCGACGGGTTATATCGTTTAGTCGCCCGGTAACCCGGCCCGAATTCTGTCCGAATCCCGAATGCCCCTGGC
>CAZVEL010000201.1:0-3189 GCA_964626305.1 uncultured Treponema sp.
TTGCGGCTTTCGTAATAGAGAACGGTTCAAGAATGCCATTATGTTTCACTTAGGCGGCCTTGATCTTATGCCTTCTCCCACACGATAGCCGGAAGCGCCCTATTAATTTACTGTTCCATAGCAAGATACAAAGTATGCATACCATTAAGAATATCTTGTTCAGTAAGTCTTAGCCTCTTGTCTTACTGATACACGTCTACAAAGTCTACAACCATGTCCGCCTGTTTTACGGCCGGATCCATGCCTTTCATTCCTCCCCAGGTTCCGCCCATAGCGACGTTGAGGATGATGTGGAAGGGATGGTCAAAGGGCCATACTGCGTAGCCGCCTTTTTCACGCGGGAAAAAGTAGAAAGGTTCACCGTCCACGTACCAGAAGATGGCCTTATTGGTCCATTCAATCGCATAGGTGTGGAAGGAGTCAGAGACGCCGGGAATAGTTGCCGAGCGGGTTTTCTGAGTACCCTTGCGGTGATTGTAATCCTGGGTGTGCACGGAGGTGTGGATCTTGTCCTGATCAAAGCCGACGTGCTCCATGATGTCAATTTCACCAGATGCTGGCCATCCGCCATAGGTGTCGCGTTCGGGCATCATCCAGATGGCCGGCCAGGTGCCGCGGCCGTGCGGGATTTTTGCTTTAACTTCGATGTAGCCGTATTTCCAGGACTGTTTGCCCCGGGTCAGGAGACGGGCGCTGGACCATTTTCCTTTTGAGTCAAGGATTGCGCGGATGGTGAGTTTTCCGTCTTTTACAAAGGAGTTGTCGCGGCTGTCGGTATAAATCTGGAGTTCTTCGTTGTATTTACCCACGTCCCAGGCGTCGTAATCCCATTTTGCGGGATCGGGTGCGCCGGCGGTATCAAACTCGTCCGACCAGACGAGTTTTTTCGCGCTCTTTCCCCGGGCTCCTTCGCGCTTGAAGATGTCTGCCAGGGTAAGGCCCATGTTTTGTGCTTCCGGAACGTCGGTACTGCCGACCTTGAAGAAGATGGCCCGGCCGAAGAGGGAGGGGTCCTGATAGGAGTGATCGTCGGTGTCGAGGGATCCCCAGATGAGTTTCGAGTCGCGGTCGAGTTCTGTTGCGCCGTTCGCGTGCACCTGAAACCCGATGTTCTTGCCGTGTTCCACCGCGAAGTTTTTCGGCAGTTCCATCGCCGCTTCGTAGGCCCAGCCGTTTTTGGTCTTGAAGACATGGGCGCGTACCTTGGCGGAAGAAGCATTTGTTCCCGAAAGCGAGAGTTTGTCCTTAACAGTCTTGCCGATGTTTGTGGCGTTGATGTTAACCTGGGCAATGTCTTTTCCGTAGCTTTTCGCGAGCAGGTTTTTCGAGAAATTGACGTAGAATTCCATGGAATCTTCGTTCCAGAAGTTAGCTCCGTGTTTTCCGGCAATAATCTTTGTGTCCTGGCTTTCCATGTACACAAAGAGCTGTTTACCGTCGGATGCTACCGCGAAGTCCACCCACTGGTTCTGGCTCTTGTCCGGGCTGATCGACGGTCCGGTGGTGACCCGCTGAACGGGAATCCCTTTCCAGTCATCGAGCGAGCCGTCTGGCGTAATGCTGACGGGGTAGGGTACGTAGACCGCGGTTCCCGGAATCTGGTCCGGCGCGATGGTTCCCTTGTCCTGTGCGGTAACGCCGAACAGTGCGGCGAATACGAGTACGCTTGCGAGCAGCGTACGGATTGAAAGCTTCATATATCCCTCCTCATGGAATTCGCTGATTTCGGCTGAAGTGTGCTTCAGTCAAAGCAAATTGTAATTCCTAAATGTTGATTCAGTCAACATTAAAATGTTGAAAGAAACAACAAAAAGACCATTTGCAATTCCGACAGGGGAAGCGTATATTTCTCGTATGAAACACATAGCATTTGTTGAAAAACGCCTGATGGCGGCCTATCGGGAGGAAGGAGAGGAATTCCGGGCTACAGCTCGGATTCTTCTTTATATCATATTTGCCCTGTCACTTGTGGGGATGAGTCTGTTTCTTTTCATGCGAGCGTCTACACAGCAGCAAGTGCTTGTCGGTATTCTGTCAATTTCCTTCATTATCATGTTCATACTGGTTCTTTGCGGGAAAGCCCGGATTGTGAGCTTGATTCTGAGCTATTCGCTTTCCGTTGTTCTCAGTCTTATTGTTTTTTCGAACCCTGAAGCAAAAGGGTATCTTGAATACTACATGATCGGGTTTTTTAATCTTGTTGCCATGGGTATTACGGTATTGGTTGGTTTTTACGCCTGGCAGGGTATTCCTATCGCAGGGATTTCCATTATCGCCCTTGTGGCGAATGTCCTGACTCGTACCATACCATGGGCCGAGCAGACGGGAAATACGCCACAGATTGACGATACAATCATTGTTTCCATTCTTACGCTTTTTTCCGCTGGTAGCCTCTATGGAGTGTTTACCCGTAGTGCACGGTTCCGCATCCTCTCCGCTGAAGCGAACGCCAAGATTGAGGAACAGCTTGCCGTGCTCAGAGGCGCTATGGAAGCTTCAAGCTCAGCGCTTTCACAGGGCGACAAACTGGAGCAATCCGCCGCATTAACAACCGAACTGAGTAACAAGGCGCTCGATGGGGCCGGTTCAGCCGGTTCTTCCATGCGCAGCGTACTCGAAGATACCAGAAGTCTCGAAGAAAAACTCGATGCTATTGCCGAAAACTCACGAACCGCTCGAACCAGCGCGGAATCACAAAGCAGTGTGATCAATGAAACGTCCGCCGCCGTTGAACAGATGACTGCTTCAATTTTGAGTATCACGAATGTTACACGTGAGCGGCAGGGGGCAGTACAGGAACTCATAACCAGTACACGAGAAGGGCAGGAAATTGTATCTCATTCGGCCGTTTCCATGGAGAAAGTAGAGTCCTCCACTGGCGCGATTCTCGATATTATCAAGGTTATAAGCTCGGTTGCGGCTCAAACCAATCTGCTCGCCATGAATGCGGCCATAGAAGCAGCACACGCCGGTACCTACGGGCAGGGGTTTGCTGTTGTTGCCGACGAAATACGCAAGCTTTCGGAACAGACGAGCAAGAGCGTAAAAGAGGTGACGGACGGGGTAAAATCAACAATTGAGGATATTCGTACGGCTGCGGAGGGAAACAATCGTGCGGTAGCATCCTTCGCCGCGATAGCGGATGAAAGTGCACGTGTTTCAAATGCCATGGATGAGATAATCAATGGT
>CAZVEL010000202.1:0-3612 GCA_964626305.1 uncultured Treponema sp.
CGAGCATGTCACAAATTTCGCAGGATCCGAGGTCTACAAAACAGTGACAGTGTTCACAATGAAACCAGTGGTGGTGTGTCCCTTCCTCTCCGGCGGCGGTGTAGTAGCGTTCTGTTCCATGTTCCCGACAATGGAGCACAAAGGATTCCGCACGGCCTTTCTGCTCCAGGTAATGGAGCGTGCGGTAAATGGTGGCCGGATCGAAGGTGTTTCCGCTCGCGCTTTGCACCGCGGCCGCGGATAACGGTTCCGCCGCGTTCATGAGAATATCCAGAACTGCTTGACGTGCTTTTGTCATATCCGCTCTCCCCGTGTCACCCCTCGTTCTCTACGTTTCATGGAACGCCTGATCATGGAAAGTGCGGCCGCTCCCAGAAAGACAATTCCCGCAAGGATCACGGCCATGGCGCCGGCCGGAGTGTCAAAAATCCAGGCGACCGCAAGACCTCCGGTGGAAAAGAGCAGTGCGTAGACCGTTGCGCCAGCCATCATGCCTGCGAGGCTCTTCGCGCGGTAGCCGGCCGTACCCGCGGGCAGGGTCAGCATGGCTATAACCATGACAATCCCCACGAAGGTCTGCAAAAGAACGATGGAGACGGCCGTTATCATGAGGATGACGATAAAGGCCGTGTTCGTGCGGATTCCCCGGACCCGGGCGAACTCCGCGTCGAAAGAGAGTGCCTCGAGCTGGGGATAAAATCGCCAGACCAGGATAAGAACGATGATGTCGAGAATGCCGAGAAACCAGAGGTCGCGGATCGATATGAGCAGGATATTGCCGAAGAGATAGCTTGATGGATCGGTATATCCGGGGGTCTTGGCCATGAAAAGCACACCGATGCTCATGCCGATTGCCCAGATCGCGTTGATGACGGTGTCTTCGCGCTGTTTTGCCTTGAGGGACACCACGCCGATAATGAGTGCTGCGAGTATGGCAAAGATGAATGCTCCCGCAATGGGCGGCATTCCGGGTACTTTGCCGGTTGCAGAGAGATAAAGCGCCATGCCGATACCGCCAAGCACGGCGTGTGAAACCGCGCCGGCGAGTCCGGCTATACGCTTTACGGTAACAATCGATCCGAGTACCCCGAAAAGAATCGACGAGAGGACGCCGGCAAGGGCCGCGTTGAAAAGGATGCTGATCATTTGCCTTCTCCTTTCCAACAATTTTGGCAGCAGGTATCCGGCAGGTCGCTGTTGTGGAGAACCCGGGCGGCACTGCCGCCGAATCGTTCGGGCGGCGCGTTGGTGGCCGGCTCGGTACGGTGACGTACAATTTCCCGGGTTCCTGTGCTGCCTTTGCGATCGCCTACGCAGAGGACGACATCGGTGAGAGACGATACAAAGCCGGTGTCGTGCGTCACAATCATGATGGTAGTGTTTTTTTTCAGTTCGCCGAGCGTTTCAAAAAGCCGGGCTTCACTTTCGCTGTCCATGTTCGCGGTAGGTTCGTCCAGGATGAGAAGCTCGGGCTCCGCCGCAAGCGCCCGGGCAACGAGTACCCGCCGGCGTTGTCCGCCGGAAAGGGCCGAATACGGCCGGTCAGCGAGATCGCTGACGCCGCTGTGTTCCAGTGCCCGATCGATAGCCCGGCAGTCTCCGGCTGAGAACGTACGTTTCCCCGGAGTGAGCCGTCCCATGCGGACAACGCCGCGAACGGTTACTGGAAAGGTGGGATCATAATCCGCAAACTGGGGAACGTAACCGGTTTTTGACCGACCGGTTGCCGGAGGGTATCCGAAAAGACGGATCTCTCCGGCGGAGGGCTCGATCAACCCGAGGATGAGTTTGAGGACAGTAGTTTTTCCGGCGCCGTTTGTTCCAACGAGCACGGTAAACTCGCCACGATGGAGGTGAAAACTCACCGAGTCAAGAACCGGGACTGAATCGTAGGAAAAGGAAACCCGGTTGAAATCGAGAATGACAACATCAGACATATACAGAACTATACGGTTGCAGCGTCATAAATGCAAGTGGTTTGCAAAAAAACGGGAGATTTATATTTTCGTCCAGTTTGTTTCCCTTGTCAAATAATTGTTTGTGCATCATAATGAAGTACGTAAAGGAGCGTTTATAGATATGGATAATTTTGAATTTTACAATCCAACGAAAATTGTGTTTGGCAAGGGCGTGGAAAACCAGGTAGGAGCCGAAACCGCGAAATATGCAAAAAAAGTGCTCATTCACTACGGTGGAGGCAGTGCGATCAAGTCGGGGCTTCTGGATCGGGTACGATCATCGCTTAAAAACGCGGGAGTCGAGTTTGTGGAACTCGGTGGTGTTCAGCCGAATCCCCGGGTAACTCTGGTGCGCGAAGGAATTGATCTTTGCCGGAAGGAAGATATCTCCTTCATCCTTGCAGTTGGTGGTGGTAGTGTTATTGATTCCGCAAAGGCCATTGGCGTGGGTGTTCCTGCTGCCCACGATGTATGGGATTTCTACGAGTACACCAAAACTCCGGAGAAGATGCTTGATGTTGGTGTGGTTCTCACCATTCCCGCCGCGGGAAGCGAGTCGAGCCCGAGCTCGGTTGTTTCCAACGAGGAAAAACAGCTCAAGCGAGGTCTTACCAACGAGATTATGCGCCCCCGTTTTGCATGCATGAACCCGGAGCTTACCTTTACCCTTCCTTCTTATCAGACCGCCTGTGGTGCAACCGACATCATGGCGCACATCATGGAGCGCTATTTTACCAACACAAAGAACGTGGAGTTTACCGACCGGCTCTGTGAGTCCGGCCTCAAGACGATCATCAACAACGTTCCCCGGGTTCTCGAAAATCCCGAAGACTACGATTCACGCGCCGAGATCATGTGGACCGGCTGTGTTGCCCATAACGATCTTTTCAATACCGGCCGTGAAGGTGACTGGGGGTCCCACTCGATTGAGCATGAAATCAGTGCAATCTACGACGTGGCGCATGGCGCAGGTCTTGCCGTTGTGTTCCCCGCCTGGATGAAGCAGGTATACAAACACGATGTTGCCCGGTTCGCCCAGTTCGCCGAGCGCGTATGGGGACTCGAGATGGACCACTTCAACCCGGAACGGACTGCTCTTGCGGGTATTCACCGGCTGGAGGCATTTTTAAGCTCGATTGGTATGCCTGTCCGGCTTTCCGAAATGGATGTACCGGCAGACCGGATCCCCGAAATGGCAAAGAAGTGTACGGGTGACGGAACAACCGGCTTCTTCGTAAAGCTTGATTTTGCCGCTGTTGAGGAGATTCTTAACCGGGCGAAGTAATTCTGCTTCCAGTACCGGTTGTATCTGGTAAACAAAGGAAACCCGCAGAACCGTTTCTGCGGGTTTTTTACGCTCCTTGCCAGTGAAGGATTCAGGAGCTATACTTCCTACGTGAAAAACCGAATCAGATATGGATTGATTTTTACCGGTATCCTGGCCCTTGTGTCTTTTGCAACCTCTGCGTATCTGATGAGCGGCCTGCTTAGTACTCCGCAGGCAGAAGCACAATCTGAACGATCGCTCCGGCATTTTTCTCTCTATCTTCCCCAGAACAGAAATTCCTATTTTCTTGATATCATGGAAGGCGCCCGCCGCGCGGCACGTGAGCACGGTGCCGGTCTTTCAATTCATACGCTTGATTCGGCCGGT
>CAZVEL010000203.1:0-9166 GCA_964626305.1 uncultured Treponema sp.
CAGGGCAACCGGCACTTCGGCGGCGGATACTTTCGCGTGGAGGAGTATAAGAAGCCCGAGTTCGAGGTGTCTGTCGATGCGCCGGCCGAACCGGTCGCGGCGGCAGTTACTGAAATTGTATACGAAGATGGAAGCCGGTTCTTCGATCCCGGCGGGCGCTCGTCAATCTTGTGGTGGTGAAATTGACAAATACTACGTGTGCACATATACTGTGTAACAGAGGATTTGCCATGAAAAACATAACACTATCCATTGATGAAGACCTGCTGCAGTCCGGCCGTGAGTATGCCCGCGCCCACGACATGTCGTTCAATGTACTGGTACGAAAACTCATTGAACAAACAGTTATTCCCCAAAAAGACAAGTGGCTCTCCGATACGTTCCTGCTCATGGACAAAGCCGGAGCATCTTCCGGGGGAAAGCGATGGACAAGGGATGAGCTATACCGTGTCTAAGATTTTCATCGATACCAATATTGTATGCTATGCCATGGACAACAATGATCCCTCAAAAAGGGATCGGGCGCGACTGGTGTTGCAGGATATTCTCGACAATCATCAACCAGTCATTTCTACCCAGATACTGAACGAATTCTACGTGGTAGCCACAAGGAAACTGCAGGCGGATCCTCTGGTGGTCAAGAACATCCTGCACAATTTCGGAAATATGGAAATTGTGCAAATTGACCTGCCCCTCACCGAAGAAGCCATCGATATCAGCATAATTTCACAACTGTCCTTTTGGGACTCTCTCGTCATCGCCGCTGCGGAAAAAGCCCTATGCGCGTATGTGTACACGGAGGATCTCAATGCCGGTCAGAACTACCGCGGCGTGGGAGTGGTGAATCCACTGGAAGGAAGAGTCTGAATCTCACCCGTTTACAACCGGTATCTTGAGCTGTAGTGCCAACTCTTTCATTTTCCTGTCTCTGGTCAGTATGGTCGCTGAATGTCTTCGTGCAAGTACCAAATAGAAAAGATCATAGGAAGAATGGCCACTATTCAAAGACTCAATAAAAACTTCCCGGCAAATTGTTTTTGTATCACGGTAATCATCAACAAGATCCAGGCAATAGTCGATTCCTTTTTGGCATGTATCCCGCTCCATACCGGAAAAATACGCATATTTCCAGAAAACATTGGTTATTTCCGAAGGAAACGTATCGGGCGCCAGTACCAGGTCCGAATCCGCCAGTGTCTTTTCAAACAGACAGGCTTGGTCCAGTTGAAGGATAATTTCGATTGCGGCACTTGCATCAAGAACCACAATCATCGGTCACGATCCTCCCGAATCAAGTCGACGGGATCAGGAATACCTGAATGGTCAATATCCAGTGTGCGGATTTTCTCCAGCAGCTTGCCTCTCCGCTCTTTGCTTCCCAGCTTTTTAACCATCCCCTCCTTCAAGAGCACGATGGTTTGTTGAGCCAGACTTCTGTTTTCTTTCTCGGCAAGATAGCTGAGTTGAATATACACGTCTTCCGGTAAATCCCGTACTTGCAATGTCGGCATACACGCCTCCTGCATGCAATATACACCCTTTTTGCATGTTTTACAAGGGCTTTGAACCTTCATACACCACCCAGACATTCGGTTCGATGTAGGTTCCGCGGTTCCGCTCCCGATCCATGTAAACCGGGGATAGCGCGCCGGGTACGACATGAATACCGGTGCCGGGAAATCGTATGCCGGTCCAGCGTTCCCAGTCATCAATACTGCCTTCAATGAGCATGGCCTTCGGGCAGACCTTGACGACGCGGCCGCCGCACTTTTCGTGAACGCGGAGCCAGCTGTCAAAGGAATAGCCGTCCTGGTTTTTCCAGGTGAGGTAGTCTTCCATGCTGATGAGGGGATAGTCGCACTTACGGTTCGGGCGTACGGCAATGATGAGCCGGTCGAGCGAGTGCGTTCCGACAAGTGAAAGCATCTGCTTTGTCGCGAAGGAACTCAGGCCCTTCCCCTGATACGCTGAACTGATCACAATCTGCACGCCGAAAAGGGCATTCGGTTTCCGTCCTGCCGTGAGATCGTCCACGGCCTTGCGGACGCCCCAGTCCCAGCCTTCGTCGGGAAGCGTTTCCGCAGGCCCCTCAAACTGCAGGGGGATGGTGTTCACCACGGCTGCGATCTCTTCCCCCTTAAGGATCACGAGCTGAAATTCCCGGTATGCGTCAATAAAGGTCATCCAGTTCTCGTTCGCCACCGGATCGTGGAGCATGAACTCGGGCCATTCGGCTACGCACATGGTATCAGCGTCTTCAAAGAGGTCGAATCGTTCTTTGAGTGTTACAACATGGTACGTACTTTCCATATCAGTCTCCTCCACAGCTCGTATACGGTAAGGGTAAGCGCCACGGTACACAGCACGACGAGAACCATCTCGGGGACTGGTCTCAGGCGCAACTGCAGAATATAAAAGCCTGCGAAAACAAGGACAGACTGATGGAGCACGTATATGGCAAAACTTGACCGGGCAAGGTAGCGTGCAGTCGTCCCTGAGTGGTTCATCCGTTGTTTGAAAAATCCGATCAAAAAGAGAATGGTACTCCAGGCATACGCCTGAAAAAACTCGTCTGAGGTAAATATTCCGGTGCTGCCGGCGGCGAAAAATATAGAAAGCAGCACAAAGAGCGCAAGGGCGATACCGCCAATAACCATTCTGCGCCGCTCAATGCGTTCCAGTACGTTCTCTTTGGAAAGAATTGCGTATCCCAGCATAAAATACCAGAAGTATTCCGTCAGGCTCTTGCCGCCGATGTTCAGGAGGGGTCGTACATAGATCGCGGCGAATCCCAGGGTAAACACGAGTGCCAGCGGGAACGGGCGTCTGCCCGCGAGCGGTCGTCGGCGTATCAGCTGGATCACGGGAACAGCGGCAAGGGAAATGACAAAGAGATAGAGGACGAACCAGAGCTGGCCGGGGGTAAATCCGCCGGTGTAGCCGGTAAGGTCGGTCACTTTTCCAAAAAAGAGGGGGTACTGGGCAAGGTAGGAGCCGGTGTAGCCATTATGAAAGCGTTCGGCGTAGTACGTCTGCACGGGAATCACGAAGATGATGCCGAGCACGAGCGGCACAAAGAGGCGGGTAATCCGCTCCCGCACATACTGCCGCACTGTCCGCTTTTCAAGGGAAAACGCCGTGCTGATCCCGGCCAGCGTAAAGAGCGCCGGCATGAACCAGGGCCAGATCATGTTGATCAAAAAAGAAGGAAAAGCGAGCGGTCGGGAATAGACATAAAATCCCTCCCCCCAGTTGTTGTACATCATGAAGGTATGAAAGGGGATCAGAAGAAACACCAACGCCGTGCGCAGGTTGTCTATGTAGTATCGTCTCATGGGCTACTCAAGATGATGTGGGTATCGTTCTTCTTCGGGCGGAAACTGCATGTAATCTCCATAAATCTGACGGAGAATGAAGTCATAATTCCTGGGGGCATAAAATTCATGACCTTCAAATTCCATACTGATGGAATCAAGAACATCACTACGGCTCATGCGGTACTGATACCAGCGGTTCCGTAAAGCGCCATCAGTAAGATGAGTAACCAGTGGGGTTTCCTTCCGGTTATGGCAGGTACAGATACGGTCTTGGAGGCGGGTCATGTGCTCGTTGTTTATACGACAAGCGGATAAATGGCAGAGATATTTCAGGAAACGTTTCGCCGGATTTCGTACCTTTGTGATATTCTTGATCTTTCGCCATTTGTTGATTTTCCGGTGCCAGTATCTGAGTGTTGCCAGTGTATGTGTTTTGGCTACACGGCGGAACCAGTTTCCGGGTAGATTATCCAGTGGGAAAATGTCTATGAAGATTCCTTTGTGAAAATCAAATTCCCGATAGGTTGGTTGTTCAAACAAGGTTCCATTTTTCCGGATACGGGTAAAAATATTGTAGTATTCGGGATCGGTATAGGTGTTTTGTACGAAATAATCCGGGTCAAGTTCCTGTTGCGCAATTTCCAGAAACCGGTCGTACTCAGACCGGAGCATGCAGACGTCCACGTCGTCGTCCCAGGGGATGAAGCCCTTGTGACGGATGGCGCCCAACAGGGTTCCGGCAAAAAGCTGATACTGAATGTCGTGTTTTTTGCATACCCGGTCGAATTCGATCAGAATTTCAAGCTGCACCAGTTGTATTTTGCGTAATGAATTCATTCAGAAAGTTCTCCCGTAAACAATATGTTGTCGAGTACTTTTCGGAGCTTTGTTGAAGAAATATGTTCAGTATACGGGAAATATACAATCTCAACCCCTTTTTCTTCGAATTGTTTCTCAATAAGATTCCACTTGGTTGTTCCTTTCCAGTCGCTGCCCACAAACATGACATTAAATCCCAGTTGTTCCCAGGCACATAATTTGTCCATACTCGCTTGTGGAACAACCTGATCAACATATCTGATTGCACGTACGATTTCCAACCGCTCTTCAAAAGGAATAATGGCTTTTGTACACTTGTATGCTACCAGTTCATCAGTTGAAACACCAACTATAAGCTTCTCACATTGCTCTTTTGCCTGTTTAAGAATATTAAGATGACCAATATGGAACAGATCAAAAACGCCGGTTGTATAGCCTATTGCAAATTTTTTCATGTAACCGCCTTTAGATGGTTGGGGAATTGCTGTTCTTCCGGCGGAAGTTCATGATAGTTGCCGTAGAGCTGTGTTAACAGGGTATCAGCGTCACGTGGACCAGGAAACATATGTCCCTCAAATTCGAACAGTACCGATTCATACATGCTCCTACGCGTTATCATGTATTTTTTCCATCGTCTGTTCTGAACTCCATTGGTCAGATGAGATACAAAACGGCCGTTTTTTTTATTGTTGCTACGATATAGGGTATCCAGGAGTTTTCTCAATGGTAAAAAACCTGGCAACTTGAAAAGTATTCGATACATTCCTTTTATACATCGTGTAGTAACGTTATTTTCGTTATGTAATGGAGGTCTCTTTTTTAAGGTACTACTCTGAATATAAAAATGACGAACACTACTGATAAGTGATAGCTGTATACATCGTGTTACTATATTTTCAGAAATGGTATCAAGCGGGAAAATATCAATAAATATCCCTTTATGTATGTCAAATCGTTCAAATTTGTGTTGATGAAAGAAAGTTCCATTTTTTCGTATCCGCGCGAATTGATGAAAATATTCGGAATCAGTGTCAGTTGTCTGCAGAAAAAAATCACTACCAAGTGCCCCAGGCGCGACCATTAAAAACCGGTCGTACTCAGACCGGAGCATACAGACGTCCACGTCGTCGTCCCAGGGGATGAAGCCCTTGTGACGGACGGCGCCCAACAGGGTTCCGGCAAAAAGCTGATACTGAATGTCGTATTTTTTGCATACCCGGTCGAATTCGATCAGAATTTCAAGCTGCACCAGTTGTATTTTGCGTAGATTGTTCATGAAAGATACCATACTCCAGAGGTCATTATATCAGCATTTACCGGAAATTTCCACGAGTGCGTCTTGCTTCCGTATGTGTATTACGGTAAAGAAGAGCAGGCCCATGAGGTAGACGGCCAGTACAAGGAGGGCCGAGAAGAGGCCGCCGGTCCAGCCGGCCAGGGCGATGAAGAGGGAAATGAGGAACTGGAAGGCCATGATGACCATGAGGGTTGCGCGTTTGGAAAAACCGATGAGTATGAGTTTGTGGTGGAGGTGGAACTGGTCGGGGTCGAAGAAGCCGCGGCCTTCCCGCTTACGGCGCCAGAGGGCGGCGAAGGTATCGAATATGGGGATAAGAAGCACGGCCGCGGCGTAGGGCATGGAAATGGTAGCGAGCCCGGCCCGGTCGGTTATGAGGGGCAGGCAGGCGAGCATGTAGCCCAGGAACTGGCTGCCGCCGTCTCCCATGAATATGCGGGCGCAGGGGAATGGGAGGTTAAAAACGAGAAAACCGGTTACGGAGACGGCAACCAGGAGGCAGAGCATCATGGCGGGGTCGTTTCCATACCGGTAAAAAAAGAGGGCGTAGGTTAACGAGACGAAGACAGCAATGCCGCCGGCAAGGCCATCCAGTCCGTCTATGAGGTTTACAGCGTTCGTAACCCCGATTATCCAGACAAAAGTGATCGGGTACGCCAAAAGACCGAGATTCCAGTTGATGTTCAGGGAAGAAAAGGAAACTTTGTGAAAGGTGAATCCGCCAATCAGGGTAAGTACGGCGGCGAAAATCTGGACGAGAAGCTTGCGCCTCGCGCGCCAGGGATGAATGTCGTCCCACACGCCCATAGTAAAGATAAGCACACCGCCGGCAACCATGTACCAGATTTTCGGCATAATATGCACATTACTCGTGCCGCCCAGATAAAACAGTGCCACACCGGCAACAATTGCGGCAACAAAGCCGATTCCCCCGAGACGGGGTATGTTTCCTTCATGGATTTTGCGCTCGTCCACGGTATCATAGAGCCTGAAGCGCGCAGCAAAGGCCAGAACAGCGAGTATGGACAGTATCGATACGATTAAACTTATCCCCAGAACCGGGATGTTCCCCAACATTTTTTCTCCCGTGAATGCAAGCAGAGCCGGCAAGTAGTTACTTACTATTATATATCACACGGGAGTAGCTTTGTCATCATTTTGGAGAAAATATCCTTAATTGTCGTTTATAAGTTCCTTGATGGTATAATACGAGATAATGCCACTGAGCACGGTGACCACCACGGGAGAATATCGGTTAAAGTAATACACGAAGGTGCTGTTTTTGGCGTCTATGATGGCTTCCGGGGGTACGGGATCTCCTTTGGATCGTTCATTTCCCTGTATATCCCGGATGGTCAGGGCATTAAAGGAGTTCCGTTCTTTGTCAAACCCGCCGGCAAGACCTACATAGTACTCCCAGTCCCGGTCGGGTACGTAGGGATAGCGTCCGGGTGCCATCACGGCGCCGGTTACGGTAACAAAGAACTGGCGGAGCGGAATAACGAGGGTGTCGCCGTTTTCCACGGTATATTCGCTGGTATAGTTCGGATCGTAGAGTATGGGATTCAGATTAAGGTACAGGCGTTCTTCTTCCCGCTGTATGTAGGCGTGTTTGGTATCCGAAATGGAGCTGAAATGATCGGAGTACTTGCGTACCAGGGAGGCGTAGTTCTCGCCGGGGTTAAACCGAACCGGCACGCGCCGGGCTTCGTTGGCTTCCACGGTCACGAGGGTTTTGCCGGTTTCTTTGTCAATTTTCGGAATTGATATGGCGCCTTCGAGGTACATGACCGGGATGAGATCCTGCCGTGAGGGTACGTAGATGGTATCAAGGTTCTTGATCGCCAGGTTTTCTTCCAGGGCTTTTTCGTCAAAGAAGAGTTTATTACCGGACGAGGATTCGCTTTCCACATATCGTACGAGTTCCATGCGTGCCGGATCGGCCACCGGGGTAAATCCGTCGCCGTAGTTCTCAATGAGTTCCGCGAGGTTCTCCCCTTCCAGAAGCTGGTAGGTGCCGGGCCGGTTCACTTCGCCTTCCAGTACTACGGTTCGTGCGGCTTTGTTCACGGTTATCACGTCGCCGGGCCGGAGGTACGGATCCTGGTCAAGGTCGCCAAAGCGCCGGGCGCGGTAGTAGTCGTAGGTGGTTGTTTTTCCTGATGCGGATGTTATTTCAATGTCGCGTATGGATGCTTTTTTCGTCAACATGGCCTGGTTGGTAATAAGTACCGGGCTTATACTTTCTTTTTTGGGTATTCCAACGGGTAAATTCGCCAGAACGGTCGAGAGGCGTGTGAGTCCCCAGGCGATGGTCGAGGTGGTGGCTTCCACTTCTCCGGTTATGTACACGGAGAAGGTTGCGGGTGCGGTAAGGGCAACCTGTACGCCGCCGAGGGGGTAATTCCGGGTTACGAGGTCTTCTACTTGTTTCTTGAATTGCAGGTAGGTGAGTCCCGAGGCGTTCACAACGCCGAGGTTGGCTATGCGTACTCTATAGGACAGGTCTACCACAAACGAGAAGTCCACGGTTCTGGTTCCGGCCATAAAGGCCACGCGGTACACGTCTCCGGCGGTCACCTGGTAGTCGCGGGTCGTCATGGCCATTTGCGCGCGTACGGCCATTTCCGCTTCAACATCGCTGTCGGAATATGTGGTGTTTGCCACTTTGGTTTCCTGGGCATGTGTCACAAAGGCAGCAAGTATGAACAGTATTATAAGTGTCTTTTTCATGGGCACGGGTTTCATTCCTTTCCGGTAAGTTTTTTCATGGCTTCGGGGTCTTTTTTCACATTCTCTATTGCTTCCAGTGCAAATGCAAGCATGACGGCAAGGAATCCAGCGGCAAAGGTGACTATGATGCAGAGCATTCCTCTACTTGGTCCGGACTTGCGGTCGGGTACTTCGGCAAGTTCAAGCACCTGGAACACGGGCGATTCGCTTGCCATTTCCACTTTGAGGAGTTCGTATTGGGTTTTAAGTTGTGTGTATACTTTTTTTTGTGCTTCCAGTTCCATCTCCAGGCGGGCCATTTCCAATATCACGGAGCTTCCGTCCGCCGTCTGCCCTCCCCGCGTTATGGTGTGTCCGAGCTGTTGTGTTTCCTTTTCGAGGGACTGTATTTCGTCCAGGGTGTTCTGGAGGTTTATTTCCAGGTTCTGTTTCTTACGTTTATTCTGGTCCACGCCGAGTTCTTCGAACATGTTTTCCATGTATTCCACGCTGAAGTTGACGACTTCCTGGGCAAATTGCGGGTCGATATCGGTAAAGCTGATAGAAAATACGCCGCTTTCGTCGTCGAAACTGGCTATGAGTACTTCCCTGAGTGCTTCACGTGTCGCAGCTTTGGGGTACTTCTCAATTTTGTAGCGTTCTACAAGGTTGAATTTTTCTATGACGGTGTCCAGGAAGGTGTTGGTTTTAACAAGGTACACCGCCAGACTGCTGTAGGTTTGTCCTCCGGAGGCCGAAATTCCCGCAAGACTCGCGAGTCCGCCCATTCCGGAGGAGGAAATCATAGACGATAAGGCCCCACCAGATGATTTCGAATCATTGATAATCATGAGTGACCGTGGAGTATATTCGTTGGGAAGGAATGATTTTTCCGACGGCAGCAGGAGGGAAATAATAGAAAAGGCAACTATGAAAACAATTGCGGATACCACTATGGTAATGATCATTTTTTTCCATTTCCAGAGAACGGAAGCGAGATCTATGAGGGATATTTCGTCGT
>CAZVEL010000204.1:0-3934 GCA_964626305.1 uncultured Treponema sp.
ACTTCTCTCCCATCTGTTGCGTGATAATATCCATCTTTTGATTTAAATGAAGAACCATTTACTTTTTGTTTTTCTGCCGAAAGTCCTTTTGAGTTACTGGTATATCCAGCAACCCAGGCTTTCGGATTTTTCCTGCTGTGGCCGCTATTCCTGTATCTTCTTTTCTCAAAACATTTTCGTGCGCTTCTTGCCGCAGGCAGCGGCGTTGCTCTGATTTTTACTCTTGTCAATATTTTTATATTTCCGGTTGGAACGGGAGAAATTTCCAGGACACTCCAATTCACTGAAGGAGCTCATTTTTCACAACCATTACCGGTAACAGTATTTTACTGGTTCATTACCGGTAGTCTTTCTGTTATCTTTCTGATGCTGGTATCCCGTGGAAAATATCGCTTTGTAGTTCCTGTTCTGGGAATTCTGGTTGCCGGTGTTATAGTCTTTTCAACAATTAAAGGGTCTACAATTCAAACCGGTTATTCGACACTATCCGCAATCCGTGAAAAGGAAACGACACACACAGATACAGTTTACAAACCGGTTATTTCATTATCTCAAGATGGAAGCAATGTTGTTATCATAATGCTCGACAAAGCTATCGGAGCCTATCTTCCGCTTGTACTGGAAGAAAAACCGGAGCTGGGTAAAGCTCTGGACGGGTTTGTTTTTTATCCGAATACTCTCTCATTTGGTGAAAAAACCATAATGGGGGCTCCACCACTTTTCGGAGGATATGAGTACACACCGGAGGGAATGAATTCAAGACCGGACATCCCGATGGTTAAAAAGCACAATGAAGCGCTCCTTGTTTTACCGACACTATTTCAAAATGCAGGATATGAGACTCTGGTTACCGATGCGCCCTTCGTAAACTACGAGTGGGTCGCTGATCCTTCCTTTTTCAGATCCCGGGGATTTAAAGCAGAAAATCTGAAAGGTAAGTACACATCCCACTACCTGGAAGAATACCTTCCAGAACTCGATTTCAGTGGCCCGGACCAGATTGTCCGGAGAAACATGATTTTCTTTTCTTTACTTACTGCATCCCCGGCAATATTCAAGAATGGAATATATAATGACGGGCGGTACTGGAATTCTTCATTATTATCGCTGGATATCAAGGCTCTGGACAGTTATGCGGTACTGCATTATCTGGATCGCATTACCAGTACCGACGCAACCGGTAATACCTTTACTTTCATGGTTAATGATCTTCCCCATGATCCTGCACTTCTCGCTAAACCTGAATACACATTCGCTGTTGGTCTCAAGAATCCGGAGAACGGCATACTCGGAAAGTCTGATAATTATGACCGGTATCATTCAAACGCGGCATCCATATTGATGATTGAAAAGTGGCTGGAATATCTCAAGGAAAATGATGTATATGACAACACACGTATCATTATAACTTCTGATCACGGATCAAAAACCGATCATCCGCATCTCGATAAATTCGAAAGAAACGTTTTTCTCCGCTATAACCCGCTCTTACTGGTCAAAGATTTTTCCCGGAGAGGTCTGCTTGATACGGATACGACTTTCATGACAAACGCCGATGTTCCGGCTCTTGCGCTTGATTCTGTTATTGAAAACCCGGCCAATCCTTTTAACGGAACCAGGATTGATTCAGGAGTAAAGGATACGGGGATTGTCATTCCGGTTCAGGTAACCATTCACCAGGGCTTTACACCGGATCTCAAGACACGCACAACATGTTTTGACTCTGGTGCCCGGATATACCGTGTGCATGCTGATGAAAAGGATAATCTCGTCTGGGAAACTGACAGGGCGGATTAGTCCTGTCAGGTGAGGGCGTTTTATAACCCTTTAAAATACTCCTTCATGAGCACGGTAAACGCTTCCATTTCTTCCGGCCGGATATCGCCAATGTTCGCGATACGAAAGGTATTTGCGTCTGAAAGTTTTCCGGGGTATATGGTGAAGGCATGGGACCTCGCAAAGTCATGAAGCGAATCAAAAGAGTAGGCAGATGTTTCCGGTTCTATGATGGCGGTAATGAGCTTTGACTGGGCTTCGCGGGGAACCAGCATTTCGAGGCCGAGTTCGTCCACTGCTTTTACCAGGACATCCCAGCAGGCGGAATACCGCGCGTACCGGCCGGCTATGGTTTCCACCTTTGTTTCGATGATTGCCTGGCGAAGCGAATACATTGACTGTACCGGCGGTGTAAAGCGGGTCTGGTGTGTTTTCTTGAAGTACTGGTACTGGTCCCAGAGATTGAGATAAAAGTTCCGCATGGGATAATCTGCTGTTTTCTCAAGCGCTTCTTTCCGGCAAAAGACAAAACCGATTCCGGCCATGCCCTGAATGTTCTTATTGGACGTGGACGCCATGAAATCGATTCCGTCCCGGTCCATGTCTATATCTATGGCCGCGAAGGCGCTCACCGCGTCGACAATCGTTGTTATACCGTGTTCCCTGCAAAAACGGCACAGCTCCGGTACGGGATTCAAAAGTCCGGTCGTGGTTTCATGATAGACCATAACCAGATGGGTAAAACCGCCGCCAGCGATCTTTTCCTTGAGAGCGGGTACATCGAGGGGCAGGTAGCCGCTTGACTTCCAGATTTCGGTGTCGAGCTTGTAAACAGATGCAATTTTCGCGAGACGGGTACCGTAGGCGCCGTTATCGATTATCAGGGTTTTTGATCCATCCGGAATGCAGGAAGAGATCATAACCTCGTCCGCTGCGGTGCCGGATCCGCCGAAAAGCACGGTTTCGATGGAACCAGGTTTTCCTGCCATGAGCGACAGTTCGTGTGAAATCCATTCCATTACATCGCCGAACTCGTGTTCACGGGGACAGATATCAGCGCATACCTGGGAGTACTTCACGCTGTCGGTGGTGGTAGCGGGTCCGGGATTAAGGAGTACTTCACGACGGACGGCTCGCTCCGCTTCACGCTGAAGGATTACCGGAAAGACTTTTTCTGCGGCCATGGCAAGATGGCTTTCATCGTCAATTTCACGCCAGGCGTAATCGTTCTGCTTGAGAATGCCTATTTTATCACCCGGTTCGGAAGCTGCGCTCACCGCACTCATAGCGGTTTCGTATTCCATGCGCGGTTCATCCGTAATATGTGCAGTGCAGTAGGCAACCATGGCGCCGAGCGTATTTTTTGTGAGTTTGCTTATACCGACGAGCTCTCCGTAGATTCCGGAAAGGTCGTTCTTTTTCTTTGAATGGCGCACAAGATTTCCGTCAGCATCCGCTTCAAGGTAGACCTCATCTCCCGAGGCGGTTGCTCCTGACGCAAGAAGTACATTGGGGCGCTGTTCATTGATGAGGGCAAAGAGACCGGCTGAATCGTAGATGAGGTCGGATTCCAGCAGAAGGAAGTCACTTTTTACTTTTTCTGCGCATCGGAGAAGGGTACCCATGCTCCCGGTTTCGGCATACTCATCATTCCGCACACAGGTGATAATGTGCATCTCGTCTGCGAGTTTTTCATACCATTCGCTGCAGTGTCCGGTTCCGATAATGATCTCTTCCACCCCGGCAGCAACGAGTTTGCGGATGGATGCTCGGACAATGGCTTCTCCGCCGAGTTCTATAAAGCCTTTGGGCATTGCTTCGGTTCGCCCCTTGAGGCGGGATCCGAGACCACCGGCCATAATAACTGCTTGTCGAATCATGGTGTACCTTTCCTTATTTTGCTACGAATTGCATGAATGCGTGTTTGTTTTCCTGCGGGCTTTCTTTCGGACGTCCCAGCTCCTTGCGCGCGCCCTTGAGTACCCTGACTTCCACCAAACGGGGACCGGTTACGTCTTTAGCGAGTTCCGCCTGCAATGCTTCGGATGAAGAAACCCGTACTGCCGAGGCGTAGCCGCAGGATTTGGCGATTCCCGCAATATCCACGGAAAGCGCGACGGTAGGTTGCCCGCCAACCGAGTCGTGGGCGCCGTTATTG
>CAZVEL010000205.1:0-2552 GCA_964626305.1 uncultured Treponema sp.
ACTCAAATACCGCGGGGTACGGTATCTGAGTGATCATTAGCTGGTAGCCCTTACGCTCCGTTCCGGAACGAAACGAATGCCGGTGCTACCGCTCGCCCACCGGGTAACCCGGGCCCTGGATACCGCCAATGAGGGGGTTAACCTTGATACGCTCAGTGCGCTGGACGGAATGGGAGACACCAAGGCGGGAACCATACTCGCAGCCCTTGAATTGGGACGCCGTTATTCGGGCGTATACCTGAACCGGGTACACAGCGCCACCGATGTATATCCCCTGGTACGTCATTTTTCCGACCGGAACCAGGAACACTTTATCTGCCTTTCTCTTAACGGCGCCCATGAGGTTCTGGCCGTCCGGGTAGTCAGCATCGGAATTCTGAACAAGACAATTGTACATCCCCGTGAAGTGTTCGGCGATCCCATTTCGGACCGTGCTGCCGCCATTGTGGTCTGCCACAACCACCCATCGGGTCAGCTTGAGCCATCGGAGGAGGATATATCCATAACCCGTCGTCTTTTCGAAGCAGGTGAACTGCTGGGCATCAATCTTCTGGACCATCTCATTCTCAGTCCCCGGGGTGGTTATTACAGTTTTGTGGAATCGGGTATTTCACTCCGGTAGATTTCAGGAAATATTCTTGTAGATCTGCGTATTCAATGGTATTCTTGGATATCGTTTCCAACAAGGAGGATTCCATCACAATGGAAAAACTGTTTAAACTGAAAGCACACGGTACCACAACACGGACCGAACTGCTTGCGGGTATCACTACCTTTTTGACCATGGCGTACATCCTGGCGGTTAACCCCAACATGCTGGCCGACGCAGGTATGAATGCCGGAATGGTCTTTACCGCGACGGCGCTCGCATCTGCGATTGCCACATTCGTTATGGCTTTCTCGGCGAACCTGCCGATCGCCCTTGCACCCGGCATGGGACTGAATGCCTTTTTCACCTATGCGGTTGTACTGGGTATGGGTTATTCCTGGGAAATCGCCCTTACCGCAGTATTCCTTGAAGGTATTCTTTTCATCGTGCTTTCCTTCTTTAATGTGCGGGAAGCAATAATCAATTCAATACCGGTAAACCTCAAACGCGCGGTTGCTGTAGGTATCGGTATCTTCATAACCCTCATCGGTATGAAGAACGCCGGAATCATTGTAAGCAACGAGGCGACACTGGTAGCCCTTGGCGATGTAACGAGCGGTACCGCACTGCTCGCCTTTATCGGATTCATCATCATTGCCGTGCTACACGCAATGAAGGTGCACGGAGCCATCCTGATCGGTATTGTCGCAACCACGATCATCGGTATTCCCATGGGAATTACCGCGCCCTTTGGCGGATGGTCCGAATGGAAGCCCTTCAGCGCACCGCCGTCTCCCTATTTCTTCAACTTTGACTTTTCGTCAGTGCTGACCATCAAGTTCTTTACCGTTTTCTTCGCGTTCCTCTTTGTTGACATCTTTGACACGGTGGGAACGCTCGTCGGCGTAACCACCCAGGCCGGACTCACCGACAAAGACGGGAAAATTCCGCGCGTAAAGCAGGCACTTCTTGCCGACGCCGTTGGTACCTCTGTTGGTGCAGCGCTCGGAACCTCAACCGTTACAAGCTACATTGAAAGCTCCTCCGGTGTTGCCGCAGGTGGACGGACCGGTCTTACGTCACTGTTTACCGGCGCCCTGTTCCTCCTCGCGCTCTTCCTTTCACCATTGTTCCTGCTTATTCCGGGAGCCGCGACAGCGCCGGCACTCATCCTGGTCGGGTTCCTTATGATGAAGCCGGTTATCGATATTGACTTCACCGATCCTACCGAAGGAATTCCCGCATTCCTCGCCATCATCATGATGCCATTCTGCTACAGTATTGCCGAAGGTATCGTGTTCGGCGTTCTTTCCTACGTAATACTCAAAGTTTGTACCGGCAAATACAAACAGGTCACTCCCGTTACCTGGGTAATTTTTGTTGTGTTCATTATCCGCTTTATCATGCATTAATCTTTTCTTTTTTGGCCCGGGAGAGTATCATGGAGTACATGAAATCTTCCGGGCTTTTTTTATGCACAATTATTCTTTTCTTTTCCTTTCCCGCAACAGCGGAGAATATCCGAACAACAAGTGAAAAACTTGGCGGCGAAAACCCGCCGGCGATTCTCACCATTACTGCAGATATACCGAAAACGGAAGTGTACATTAACGGACACTACGAAGGGCTTGTTCCCAAAACATTTAATCCGGCACCTCCGGGTCTCCTCAGTGTTTCACTCCTCCGGGACGGGTACCATCATGAAACCTTCACCGCGGACGCGGTATCCGGTGAACACCGGACCATCAAGGTGGAAATGCGCGCCAAAACCGGTCGAATCAGTGTAGAGAATAATCCCACGGGATTCGTCTGCACCATTGTAGGGCTCGGGGAATATTCCCCGGGGGAGGAAATTCCCGAAGGAGAATATCAGCTCAGGATTGAAGCATTCGGCTATTTGCCCCTGACAACACCCGTCCTTGTCCGCTATGGACAGGAGACCGTTGTCGAAGGCCGGCTGCAG
>CAZVEL010000206.1:0-2967 GCA_964626305.1 uncultured Treponema sp.
AAAGCCGAACGCGAAGCGGCGGCGGTAGAAGCGGCAGTAGCAGCGGTTCTGGATGCCGGTTGGCGTACCGGTGATATCGCCGGTGATGCTTCTTCGGACCGGGTTGTCGGTACGATGAAGATGGGTGACCTGGTTGTTCAGGCTCTTGAACAGTAAGGATATTTTTTGACGGAGTATTCCGGTCGGCATATTCCTGCTGACCGGTTGAACCCCGTCTGAAAAGACGGGGAAAGACTCCTTTGGGGCGCAGTACCCGATGCGGTATGCGTGAAACAAAACATGGAGGCAGAGCAAAGATGCGGAGCACCAGCCTTTTTTTTACAGTGTCCATTGCATTCTCCCTTTCCTGGATTTATTCCTGTTCCTCCCCGTATCTGGCAACCAGATCACGCATGGTTTCCAGAAGCTGTGTATGTTTTCTTTGTATGGTAATGGCACTGTTTTCTTTTCGGACATCCTCTGTGAGGAAAAACTCATATACGGGAACATTGAGCGCGTTGCATAACACGGACAGGGTTTCGGGCGAAACCCATTTTTTCCCGTTTTCCATGTTGTTTATGAAGGTATGCGACTTCCCCGTTTTTTCGGAAAGAGCCATTTGTGAGAGATTGCTTTTGCGGCGGATGATCCTGAGGTTGTTACCGAAGAGTGTTTGAATATCGTGGGGTGTAATCATGGGTATATTACACTATTGGTTCAATAAATTGGCAAACATCTGCCGGATGCAAATATGTTGTACTGACAGTACAACACTTGGAGGTTCAATATGAGAAGTGACAGAGCAAAAAAGGGCATTGAACGGGCACCGCACCGTTCCCTGTTCAAGGCAATGGGATATATCGATGAGGAACTGGCGCGGCCGCTCATCGGTATCGTCAATTCAAAGAACGAGATTATCCCCGGGCACATTCACCTGGACTCCATAGTCAACGCGGTTAAAGCCGGTGTCCGCATGGCCGGTGGAACCCCCATGGAATTTCCGGCCATCGGTGTCTGTGACGGTATTGCCATGGGGCACGAGGGGATGAAGTACTCACTCGTTACCCGCGAGCTCATAGCTGATTCCATCGAAAGTGTGGCAACAGCCCATGCGTTTGACGCACTCGTGATGGTACCCAACTGCGACAAGATTGTTCCCGGTATGCTCATGGCGGCAGGGCGGCTTGACCTGCCGACCATCTTTATTTCAGGAGGTGCCATGCTTGCCGGGAAATACGGTGACAAGCGTATCTCTCTTACGGAAATGTTCGAAGCAGTAGGATCGGTTGGTGCCGGGGTTATGAACGAAAAGGAGCTCTCTGCCATGGAAGCCTGTGCATGCCCCACCTGCGGATCGTGTTCGGGCATGTTTACCGCGAACTCCATGAACTGTGTTACCGAGGTGCTCGGTATGGGGCTTCCCGGAAACGGGACCATTCCAGCTGTTATGGCTGAGCGCGTCATGCTGGCAAAAAAAGCGGGTATGGCCATCATGGATCTTCTTGAAAAGAAGATAACCGCCCGGAAGATCATGACCCCGGAAGCGTTTGAGAATGCATTTGCCGCGGACATGGCGCTTGGCTGCAGTACCAATACACTGCTCCATCTTCCGGCAATTGCGCATGAAGCAGGGGTTCCCTTCGATTTGCGAAAAATCAATGCCATTTCTGAGCGCACCCCGAATCTTTGCAAGCTTGCCCCGGCCGGAAATAATTTTATTGAGGATCTCCATGCTGCCGGCGGTATTTCCGCAGTCCTTGCGGAGCTCGCAAAAACGAAATTGATTAACACTAAACTTCTTACGGTCACCGGGAAGAAAATTGCGGACAACATCAAAGGGGTGGTTAACCGGAATCCCGAAGTGATTCGGCCCATCGATAATCCCCATTCAAAGACCGGCGGTATCGCCGTACTGTATGGAAACCTTGCTCCCGATGGCTGCGTGGTGAAGCGCTCGGCGGTAGCTCCCGAGATGATGAAACACTCCGGCCCCGCGCGCGTCTTTGACAGCGAGGAAGAAACATTTTCCGCGCTCCAGAAGGGCGAGATCAGGGCAGGAGATGTGGTGATCATCCGCTATGAAGGACCGCGCGGCGGCCCCGGTATGCGGGAAATGCTTTCCGTTACCGCAGCCCTTGCCGGCCGCGGACTCGACAAGGATGTCGCGCTCATTACCGACGGACGCTTCTCCGGAGCAACCCGCGGTGCCTCAATCGGCCATTGTTCTCCCGAAGCGGCAACCGGCGCGCCCATCGCCCTTGTACAGAACGGCGACCGCATCACCATCGATATCAACGCATACTCGGTCAATCTTGAAGTGGATGACGCCGAACTTGAAAAACGCCGGGAAGCATGGAAAGCACCGGAGCCAAAGGTAACCAAAGGCTACCTTTCCCGGTATGCCCGCATGGTTTCCAGTGCGGACAAAGGAGCAATACTGACATGAAATGTACTGGATCACAGATCGTAATAGAATGTCTCCTCGAAAAAGGCGTGGACACTGTCTTCGGGTATCCCGGAGGGACCATCCTTAATATTTATGACGAACTCTACAAGAGTCAGGACCGTATTAATCATGTTCGTACCGCGCATGAACAGGGAGCCTGCCATGCCGCCGACGGCTATGCCCGGGTTTCCGGGAAGGTCGGCGTGGTCATGGCGACGAGTGGCCCGGGATGTACCAACCTGGTAACCGGAATCGCGACTGCCTACATGGATTCTGTCCCGCTGGTAGCCATCACCTGTAATGTTCCCACCCATCTCATCGGGAAAGACAGTTTTCAGGAAGTGGACATTACCGGTATCACCATGAGTATTACCAAACATAATTACATCGTGCGTGATGTAACAAAACTGGCGGACATTGTCCGTGAGGCATTTGATCTTGCCCAATGCGGGCGTCCGGGACCGGTTCTCATCGACATTCCCAAAGACATAACCGCGGCGGTGACCGAGTTTGAGCCGCTCCCGCCGGGGAAAGCCGCCCCG
>CAZVEL010000207.1:0-6841 GCA_964626305.1 uncultured Treponema sp.
GATGAGCAAGTTATGGTCCGAAGTGGTCAGGGTCAAATAAGGGAGATACTAAATGGTACGGAGCTTGTGGACAGCCGCGACCGGCATGAACGGTCAGCAGACCAATATTGATACTATCTCGAACAATCTTTCCAACGTAAACACAACCGGTTTCAAGAAACAGCGGGCGGAATTTGAGGATCTTCTGTATCAGACAATCAAGACAGCCGGAACCCCGGCGACTGAAGATACCATTACTCCCGTCGGCGTACAGATGGGACATGGTGTAAAGGTCGCTGCAACGCTGCGCATGTTTGATCAGGGATCCCTGCAGAATACCGGTAATATCAGCGATATCGCCGTTCAGGGAGAGGGCTTCTTCAGAGTGCTCCAGTATGATGGTACCTATGCGTACACCCGCGACGGATCATTCAAGATAGACAGTGAACGACAATTGGTAACCAGTAATGGTCTCAAAGTGCTCCCCGAAGTCACCTTCCCGGAAGGCTACCGGCAGGAAACCCTTGCGATCAGCCAGGACGGACGGGTAACCGTAAAGGTTGGAGATCTCGATGACCCGGTTGATGTTGGACAACTCGAACTGTACCGTTTTCATAATCCGGCAGGACTATCGGCTACCGGTGAAAATCTTTTCAAACAGACTCCCGCTTCGGGCAATTCAATTGCCGGACGACCCGGTTTTGAAGGCTTCGGTAAAACGGTACACAAATTTCTCGAGATGTCGAACGTATCAACTGTTGCCGAGATGGTGAACATGATCGTGGCCCAGCGTGCATACGAGTTCAATTCAAAAGCAATTCAGACCAGCGACAATATGCTGCAGACTGCGGCAAGTCTCAAACGCTGATAACGGGTAGGGGAGGAATGGCATGACAATAGGACAAACTGCAGGATTTACCGCGGACCATGAACTTCTTGCCGGAAATCCCAAAGCGCGTGAAACTGAGAATCGTTTCCGTGCGCTCATAGACGGTATTGGATCCGCAATGGACGAACCGTCCGACAACCGTGAAACCCTGTCGTCGTCAGAACTTCTGTCTTCTCCTCAACATCTTAACGGCGACTATATCAGTTCCCTGCTCGACGGGAACCCAACCGCACTCAGCCGCAGTTCGAAACCGGTAGGAGCAGCTGCCAATGCGGGCATAGATGGAACGATAGACCGTACAAGCAAACTCTATGAACAGGCCCTAGAGCTTGAATCATACATGGTTAAAATCATGCTTTCCAGTATGAAAAAAACCATTCAAAAGAGTGAATTCTCCGGGAACGATAATTTTGCCGGCAATATGTACGATGACATGCTGTACGATGAACTGTCGCGTACCATAACCCGTTCTGCAGGATTCGGACTTGCCGATCAGGTGTATCTGCAGCTTTCCGGCGACCGTTAAGCCCTTCTTATCTGGAACAAATACTCCACACATGCTATACTTTTTTGTAACGTAAATTCGCTTCAAGAGGTATACCATGAATCCGCAGCACGCAGTAAACGCCTTTCTGGGCAGATACAATTTCCAGCCAAATGGCCCCGATGTTACCGCCGCGATCGAAGCCATGCTTTACGACATGGAAGAAGGTCTCAAGGCCGATCCCGCCAATCCACCCGGTCAGGGTCCTGCTCTCGACATGATACCTACCTGGGCTGCTCCGCCTGAACAGTCGCCATGTAATACACGTGTTATTGTTATCGATGCGGGCGGCACTAATTTCAGGTCCTGTCTCGTTTCCTTTGACGCAAATGGAAATGCTGAAATAAGCGATATGAAAAAAACACGAATGATCGCTGTTGACCGTGAGTATGGCAGAAAAGAATTTTTTGACACTATTGCAGAAAACATCGATTACCTGAAAGACAAGGCGAACAGAATCGGATTCTGTTTTTCATGGCCAATGACGATACAGCCGAACGGTGACGGTCTTGTTACCGAGTTCTCAAAAGAGGTAAAGGCCAAAGAAGTCGTAGGCTCCCTTATTGGTGAAAATCTGCTTGCTTCTCTCCACGAGCGTGGCTGGGAGGCGATTGAGAAAATTACGTTGCTTAATGATACCACAGCGGCGCTTCTTGCCGGTGCTTCCTCCGCAACCGGTGGAAAGTCCTATGATTCCTATGTGGGATTCATTCTCGGTACCGGTATGAATGCCGCCTATATTGAATATGAACCGATTGCGAAAATTGCGGGCCGGAACAACAGTTCCGCCCAGATCGTTGTATGCGAATCCGGGAAATGCAACAAGATTCCACAAAGCAAATTCGATGAAAAGCTGGACAAGACAACAACGTCTCCAGGACTCTTCGGCTATGAAAAGAAATGTTCAGGGGCCTACCTTGGACCTCTTGGCGGGATTGTGCTTTCACAGGCCGCAAAAGACGGTCTTTTTTCAGATGCTGTTGCTCCGGCACTTGAAAAACTGGATTCACTTGAACTCAAAGACATGGATCAGCTGTTTTACACACCGTACCGCATGGATACGAAGCTCGGAGTCATTCTGGAAAAAGGCTCTGAAACAGACCGTGAAATGGCCTACCGTCTTCTGGATGCCGTGGTTGAGCGATCTGCACGACTTGCGGCGGCAAACATCGCCGCATCAATATTAAAAAGTGGAAAAGGAAAAAGCCCGGTAAAGCCGGTATGCGTGCTGTGTGAGGGCACCACGTTCCTCAAAACACATAACCTTAAAAACCGGGTAATTGGATATCTCAATACAGTTCTCACGGAACAACGGGGGATCTGGTATGAACTGGTAAGCATGGATAATGCGGTTACTCTCGGTTCGGCGGTAGCCGGACTCATATGATATTCTACAATGGACTGGTGCAAGGGCCTGTGATACAATAACAGAGATGTACATTTTGTATGTTTTCCTAATTCTTATCCCCATTCTTGCAATAGTCGCGCTAATGATGACAGAGCGGGGGCATGACGTAAAAAAAACATTCCAGTTTTTTATATCCGGCCTGGATCTCGGTTTCAAACCGGGAGAGATCATGTTTCTCCGGAAAATCGCCCATACAACGAATCTTGAGGATCCAACATCCCTTTTTTGGTCTTTGCCGGTACTCGACCAGTGTACGGCAGAAATTGTCCAGCGTGCACGTCAGACAGGTACTGATAATGATGAATCCACCCAGCATCTGTTGTCCAGGATTTACGCCTATCGTACACGGATGGAACTGGAGCATTCAAAAAAGAAGCTGGGCGTTGAATCAACCCGGGACATTCTTATCAATCAGAAAGTACGTATACTTCTTCGTGGTACCGGCGTCTTTACTTCCCGTGTTGTGAGAAATACATCACGTTCGCTTGTCCTTGATTATCCCGCCAATCCAACAATACAAGCTACATCCATACCATGGGCGGGAAAAACAATATCGGTGTATTTCTGGCGCCACGACGATGCGGGCTATGTTTTTGAAACAACGGTCATTCCTGATCCTGTGTCCGAAGGAAAAGCAGTAATTCATGTTGCCCATACCAATTCATTGCTCCGTTCCCAGAAACGGAAATCAATACGGGCAAAGTGCATGATCAGCGCCCAGCTGTATCTGGTAAAACCGGAAGAACAGCTGGAAACTGCCCTTGAACCCGAACCCGGCATGAAATGCCGCATTGAAGACCTTTCCGAAGATGGTGCTATGGTGCTTATTGGCGGAAAGGCTGTAAAAAACATGAAAATCAAGCTTCAATTCATGGTGCATGACGTTCTTATAGTCATGGCCGGAATAATCCGGGCGGTGGAATACAGTGAACAACTGAATCAGTCACGAATCCATTTTGAATGCGAGGAACTTAATCCCCGCATGAAAAATGCTGTATTGACCTTTGTATACAATGTATTGCCTGAAGAAGAAAAACAGGAACTTGACGCCATACGATTAACGGAAGAAGATGGGCTTGCCGATGCGGATCAACCTGATCCGCAGGAACCCGGGGAATCGGAAAAGTCCATTAATCCAGACGAAGAGGCGGCCGTTGTTGATGTAGATTCAATGCATGAATTACCGGATTTGCCGGATTTTGCAAATAAAAAAAGCTGACCGGAGGAACCATGATAAATAAAAGTGTACTGTTCATCGTCTTTGTGTCGCTTACCTCGCATCTCTTTGCGCAAGCGGATGATCCCGTGATACTATCCTACCGGAGGAATTTTGTCCGGGCCAGTATCAGCACGAAAATTGAACTGGTTAATGATGCCTCCCGCATATCAACGGTGAACATGACTCCGTTGTACCTTGATGCGGTATCCTTTGTCCTGGAAAACTACAAACTTCTCGGTAATGACTCCCAGCTTCTGGATATTGCGGCGGTTTCCGCCGAAAAAATCGGCTCATACGCTGATCCGTCGGCCATATCAGCTCTTCAGAACCTCTTTGCCATGGTTTCAGAACCCCGTGTACGAATCGCTGCATTAAAATCTCTTGCAGACTTGACCAAAGTATCCCGAAGTGATGTAGCCTTTATTAATGACTGGTTCGATTCAGCCATTACGAGAACTCTCGAAAAAAAGAGTGAAGATGTCCGTGTCCTGATTACCTGTGCCCAGACGCTCGGCTCGATAGGAGATGGTTCATCGTTCCCGGTGCTTTTCCGCGCGGCAACCAGCAATCTGGACAGTGCCATTATCGGTGAAGCGGAAAAAGCGTTAAATGACATTTCGAGCAATTATACCGAGAATATTCTGGCCATTATCAGGGAAAATCCCCTACATGATGTATATGCGGCTTTTTCTTTTGCCATGAAACGGGAGTCCCTGCAGGTTTCGGAAAAAGGAGCCATAGCAGAAGCAGCTTTTACCAGGGCTGTTGCCTATGGCCAGAAAGAAAAGCGGGATGCGCTGTACAATTCTTTGATAAAGGAATCTCTCGAGGTTCTCGGTTCAATAGGTTGGTCTCAGGCTTCTCCCGCGGTTGTGCAGTTTTTTTATCATGTTCAGGGAGATTATAAAACGGATAAAGCCGATGTGGGAATGCTGACTTCCGTTATCACCTGCATGGGAGGTATGGGTACAACAGAGGCGGCCCAGGCGCTTTCGATCTTTTTGGGCCTCCTCAATTCAGAAACTGAACAGAAAAAAACATATAATGAGCAGGTTCTGCTCTCGGTAATACACTCGTTGGGAGCGCTTGGTGACAAATCCGCTTTCGACTATCTCTTGTATGTAGGTTATCTCGATTATCCAGAAACGGTGAAACAGGCTGCTCGCGACGCGCTCGCGAGGCTTGAATGGTAAAAGAAAAAAAACATACGGTTCTCTTTTTGGCTGTTCCAGCAGTATTTACGGTTTATACCGCTTCATCCCATGTTTTCCCGGTGTTGTTCGTTGCTGCAGCCGGCACACTTTTCCTGTTTTCAGCATTGACGGCTATTCTATACTTTTCAGATCTGCAGATTCTCCGTTCAGCCCGATTGGTCTGTTTCGGCCTTCTGCTTGGCTTTATCGCACTGTGCTCCATTGATCATAGGGCAGCTCCCATTATTACACTTGCTCCCCGGAACCGCATTACCGCATTGACTGGTGAACTGGTTAGCGATCCGATTCCCGCTGGTCCTGATTTTTACCGGACTACGGTAAAAATGTGTTCGCTTGAAACCGGTTCAGGGAACTGGTTTTCCGCAACGGGCCGGGCAGATATTTTTTTGCCCGCAGCCATGGTGCGCCAATCACTCCCCGGCGGGGTGACGCTCAAACCCGGTACAATGAATACCCCGGGTAATACCCAAACAGTTTCAACGTGTCAACTCCTCGCGAAAGGAGCTATCCTTACCGTACCTGTTAGGTATCATCGTCCTGACGCAAACCATGGTGAACGCTTTACCATAATTCCTGAAATAAATGTAGTCGCCGGTGACCAATGGATTTCACCTTTTGCCCGGATCCGTTCGAATCTGCGTCTTTCACTCATGCGTATGTTGTATGACTGGAAAGAATCTGGCGGTCTTTTACTGGCGCTCTTAAGTGGAAACCGGGACTATATCCAGTCTGATCTGGCACTTGCGTTCCGTAATGCCGGTTTGTCACATATTCTTGCCTTGTCCGGAATGCATCTCTCAATACTAGGAGGAATAGCACTTGGCTTAAGCATGGGAGCCGGAGGAAAAAAATTTTCAGTGAAGTTCACGCTTCTGGTACTCTGTGGTTTTGTCTGGTTTGCCGGGAATTCTCCTTCCCTTGATAGAGCCCTTATCATGGCACTTGCTGCTGCAGTACTACGTGCTTCGGGAATACAGGCCGGTGTGTTATCCCTTCTGGCATTTTCTGCTCTGGTACAACTGTGTATAAACCCGGAACAGACTTATTCTCTCGCATTCATACTTTCCTATACCGCTCTTGCCGGAATAGTGCTGGCCGGGAAATGGATTACCGTACTCGTGCAGCCATGGATTCCTGTTCGTGCCATCTCGCCACTTTCGGCATCAATCGGTGCCCAGTTATTTACCATACCCGTTATTGCCCTCTCATTCGGAGTACTATCTCCGGCAGGCAGTATTGCCGCATGTGTAGTCTCGCCCTTTGTTACGCTTTTCCTGGTAATGGGACTCTTTTTTGCCGGGGTAAGCGCATTGTTTTCCGGGATTACTGGTATAATTCTTCCGGTGTACAATGGTCTGTACCGGATTATTACCGGAATTGTACAATGGTTTGCATCAATTCCAGGAATTGTTTTGAAGGACTTGTCCGCCATGCTTGGCGCGGGTATACTGTGCCTCGCAGGCATTGTCCTGTTATACGTTCTGTATGAACGAACCTGCGCGAGGAGGGCTCCTGATGCCTTGTTTACCGGATTATGATTCACCCGCAGCTTTAAAAGCCTTTCTTGAAGAAAACAACATGGACAAAA
>CAZVEL010000208.1:0-8002 GCA_964626305.1 uncultured Treponema sp.
GGCCACATCAGCCGGGTACTGGACTCCTATGGCATTGCCTGGAAAATGGAGAACACCATCCGTATCACGTCCGAAGAAGGAATGAATTTTATCAAGATGGCGGCTTTCGATGTATCAAACCGGATCATGACGCGCCTTTCCGCGGAGCGGTTAACCGCCGTTATCGGCAACTGGGTCCGTGCCCGCGGACGGGGTGTTGTTGACGGGGTGGACTTTGGAAGCGCAGGCCATGTGGAAAAGATTCAGCTCGACTCCCTCCTTGCTGCTCTGGAAGACGGCTTTATACCCATAATTCCCTGCATTGGCTGGACAAGCACCGGCAAACCCTACAACATCTCTTCCACGGAACTTGCTGTCGCAACAGCCAGCGCGCTCAAGGCGGAGAAACTTTTTTTCCTCGGTACCGGAAGCACCATTTCAATAGATGATTTCGCTTTTCCCGAAGCCGCGTCCCTTTCTCCGGAAGGCCGTCTTGCCGCCCTCTCCGTGGAAAGCATCGACGATTTTCTCACGATGAACCGGGAAGGCGGAAGCACAGCATTTCCGTTGGACAAGCTCACCGACCTCCTGGTTCAGGCACGTAGCGCGTGCCTTGACGGAGTAACAAGAGCACATATTCTTGATGCCGATATCGACGGTGTAATTCCCGCCGAGATCTTTTCCGATCTCGGTTCGGGCACTATGATTTATGTAAACAATTACGGAACATTCCGGGCCATGACCCGTGAGGACATCCCGGCCGTTCTTTCACTCATGAATCCGTTTATTGAAAAAGGAATTCTGCTGCCGAGAACCAGTGAAGAGCTTGAGCAAAAGGCTCACGAATTTGTGGTATTTGAAATTGACGGAGGAATCCGTGCCTGTGCGGCACTCCACCCCTATCCCGAAAACGTGGGAGAAATAGCCGGTATCGCCGTAGACGAGGCTTATGCGCACATGGGAATCGGACCACAGCTCATGGAACGTCTCCTCCAGAGGGGAAAAAGCGCCGGATTTTCGTCAGTTTTTGTTCTCACAACGCAAACCGGGGACTGGTTCGAAAAATTCGGTTTCAAATTGGCTGAAACTGAGCAGCTTCCCAGGGAACGGCGTGAAAAATGGGACGTAAAACGACGATCCCGCGTACTAATGAAAACCTTTTAGTTGATTTTCTTGAAAAACCTTTATTTGAATACTATTCTTTAGTGCATACCGGTGAGAAAACAGGAGTACAGGTGTGCCACAGCGAAAAAAAAAATGCGCGTATTCTACTTGAAGATGGAACCGAATTCGAGGGTTATGCCATTGGGCATGAGAAATCAGCCGCAGGAGAACTGGTGGTATTCACCGGTCAACCAGACATAGCCCGGCTTCTCACGGATCCTGCGGTGCGGGGAACAATCGTCCTTCTTACCTTGCCCCTGTCCGGAGCTACCGGAGTCCCCCTGAATGAAACAGATGAACATAATCTGGAGCTCTTCCAGGAATCATCCCAGTGCCAGGCAGCAGGTCTGGTGGTTTCCCGCGAACAGCAGAACGCTCTCCATTACACAGCAAAAAAAAGCCTTCGCCGCTGGCTCAAAACCCATCAGGTTCCCGGGATATACGGAGTGGACACCCGGGCGCTGGTTCAACGCGTAAAACTGCGCGGCAGCATGCGCGCCAAAATCCTTGTTGGTGAAAACCGGGATGTCTCATTTGCTGCTTCGCAGAGCCATAACCAGAGTGCCCATGTCTCGGTCAAACGTCCGGTTTCCTACGGCTCGGGCAACAAGAAAATAATACTTGTGGATTGCGGAACCCGTAACTCGCTCATCCGCTCCCTTATTGCTCCGGACACCACCGTACTACGGGTACCCTACACCTACGACTTCTCCGCAGGCGATTTCGACGGCATATGTATTGCGGGAGGACCGGGAGACCCCACAACCTGTGAAAAAACCTGTGCAGTTATCCGCAAGGTTCTGGCACGCGACAAGCCGGTATTCGCAACCGGCCAGGGTGCAGTGATCCTTGCCCTGGCCGCAGGAGCTACCCCATACCGGATGGCCCAGGGCCATCGAAGCACCAGCGTGCCCTGTATCAGCCTTGAGAACGGCCGGTGTTACATTACCGCGCAAAACCACGGATACGGCATCCGGGACGATTCTCTCCCCGGCGGCTGGTATCCAACATTTCTCAATAATTCCGACAACAGTCTGGAAGGGTTCGCCGCCCGGAAAGGCCTTGTAAATGGAGTTCTTTTTAATCCTGAAGGAAAACCGGGCCCGGATGATACCGCGTTTCTCTATGAAGCATTCTTAACGCTCGTCCGGAATGGCAGGGTAAGCGAATGAAAAAATACCGTATTTCAACACCAGCGACTGTTCTCTTTCTCGGATCAGGGGGACAAAAAATCGGCCAGTCGGGAGAGTTTGATTATGCCGGCTACCAGGCAATCAGAGCGCTCTCGGCACGCAAGATACGAACCGTTCTCGTAAACCCGAACATGACAGCGGTTCAAACTTCAGAAGGAGTCGCAGACGCTACCTATTTTCTCCCGGTTACACCAGAATTTGTTACCGGTGTAATCGAAAAGGAAAAACCTGATTCTCTTGTTATCAGTCTCGGGGGAAAAACCGCCTTTTATTGCGCCATTGAACTTGAGCGAACCGGGGTACTGGAAAAACATAACATACAGATTCTTGGCACATCGATTCAAGCGATGAAAACCACCCTCTGCAGGGAAACCTTTATCAGGACGATGCAGGAATCACATATTCCGGTTCCCGAATCGGTTACGGTAACAACACCCGAAGCAGCTCTGGCCGTAACCACAAAAACCGGCTATCCCGTCATGGTCCGGACAGACGCGACACTCAACGACAATGCTCCGGCGGTGTGCAAGAATGACAGCGAACTTCTTTCGTTTTTTTCCGGCAGAATGGACACAACAGACCGGGTAACCATAGAAGAATGGCTCGGGGGATGGAAAGAAATTGAAATGGAAGTGCTCCGCGATGCCATGGACAACTGCATTGTTGTCTGCTCAATAGAAAATCTTGATCCCGTGGGAATTCATACTGGTGATTCGGTAATCGTTATTCCGGCCCAGACACTCACCGACGATGAAATCCAGGAATTGCGCCGTGCCGCCTTTGCCGCAATACGCACCTTGCACGTAATCGGTGAAGCAAGTCTCCGTTTTGCAAAAGATCCGGATTCCCGCGCATTCCGCCTGATAGAAGCAAACACCGCTTTCTCGAGAAGTACGGCACTTGCATCTCGCGCAAGCGGATACCAGCTCGGACACATTGCCGCCAGGATCGCGCTCGGCTATTCACTTTCCGAAATAGAAAACCATGGCACAGGATGCGGACACGTGTGCTGCGAACCTGTTTATGACTATCTTGTCGTAAAAGCTCCCCGCTGGGACTCATGGAAATTCGCCCCGGACGACCGGAAGCTCGGCTCAGTCATGAAATCGGTCGGTCAGGCCATGGCGGTAGGTAAAACATTCTGCGAAACACTGCAAAAGGCACTCAGAATGACGGGAAATGATATACCTGGTCTTGCCGCTCATCCATTCTCCTTCAAGGACATCAAAGAAGCACTCAGAAGCCCGGATCATCAGCGGATGTTTGCCATATATTCTGCGCTTGCTGACGGATGGTCGGTGGACCGTATATACAAATATACAAAGATTGACCGTTTATATCTCACGGCTATGCGGGAAGTTCTTGATATCGAAACAGCCCTGCGATCGCTGACTGGCGCATTTCCTGCTGATCTCATGAGAAAGGCAAAACAGGCGGGGTTTTCGGACCGTCAGATAGGCAAGTGCACCCATCTACGGGAAGAACAGATTCGCGCGCTTCGGAAAGAACTGCTGGTCCATCCGGTTGTAAAACAGATGGACAGTATGGCAGGAACGGGAACGTCGGAAAGCACAATGGTGTACATGACCTATAATGGCATAACCGATGATACAGGACCTATAGAAAAAGGAGTCCTCCTTCCCGGATCCGGACCATACCATATCGGATCAAGCGTTGAGTATGACTGGTGTACGGTAAGCGCCGCGAAATCCCTGAGAAAAAACGGGAAGTCTGTCATATTAGTCAATTGCAATCCGGAATCCCTGTCGTCCGATCCTGAAACATCCGATCGCCTGTATGTAGAAGAGATCAGCCATGAACGGATCCTGGATATTATTGACGCGGAAAAGCCTGAAGGCACTATGCTTTCATATGGCGGCGAGATTACCTCAACGCTTGCGCTGCCTCTTGCCCGCAAAGGACTACCCGTTTTCGGAACCGCAGCAGAAGACACGGAACGGGTAGCCGGTCTGGACAAATTCGTCTCCCTGCTGGATGGTCTGGGTATTGGACACCCCGACTGGATGGAAGCACCAGACTTCGAGACGGCACGTACAGCAGCGCAAAAAACCGGATACCCCGTATTCATTCAACCGAAGGCGCAAGGCCGGGGCGTGAGTGCGGCTATCGCCTGGGATGCCGCAAGTCTCAAGAAAACACTGAACGGAATATACCGCCTTACCGAAAACCACGCGGTTACACTTTCTCCCTATGTGGAAAATTCCAAAGAGATAGAAATAGACGCGGTGGCGGACCGGGGAGAAATACTGATTTACGCAATTGGAGAACACATAGAAAACGCGGGAATTCATTCAGGAGACGCCACCGTACTCCTTCCGGCACAGCGCATATATCTTGCCACGGCACGTGCAATCAAAAAGACGGCAGGCAGCATCGCCCGGGAACTGATGATAACCGGACCGTTTTCAATCCGATTTCTCGCAAAGAACACCAACATTCAGGTAGTTGATTGCTCAATACGTTCCGGCAGAACCATGCCTTTTTGCTCACGGGTCTTCCGGACCAATTTTGTTGCTATTGCCGTGCAGGCCCAACTCGGACTGGCTCCGGGAAAACTGAACGGGAGCACCATGGATATTGACTACGTCGGCGTACGCGCTGCCCAGTTTAGTTATGCGCGCCTTAAACGAACCGATCCTGTTGCCGGCGTGGAAATGACCAGCACCGGGGAAGTAGGTTGTTTGGGCAGAGGAGTCCGCGACGCGTTCCTCAAGGCGCTTCTTTCCACCGGACTCACCATTCCCGCGAAGAAAATTCTTCTTTCAACCGGACCGCTTGAAAACAAAGTCGACTTCATTGAGAGCGCACGCAAACTCCTTGCCATGGGCTACTCCCTCGTGGCATCCGGAGGCACGGCACGCTTCTTGCAAAACAACGGTATTCCCGCGGAAGCACTCGCATGGCCGCTTGAAAAAAAGAAACCCAATATTGCCGATGCCCTGCACAGTGGTGAAATTGACCTTGTAATCAATATCCCGAAAAACAATCGGGAAACGGAGCTGAAAAACGATTACAGTGTACGCCGGCTTGCCATTGACTACGGAATACCACTCATCACCAACATAAAGCTTGCCAAACAAGTCACCGACTCGCTCGAATGGTACAAGACACGGGGGCTGGAAATGAAAAGCAGAGAAGAATACTTCCGCTAACCAAATCCTCCTGAAATCACTGGCACAAGATTCTGCTATTCGCTATAGTTCGCCCTATGACTTCAAAGACCTATTGGGGCTCTCCCGGGTTTTACCGCAAGGCACTCGCCATCGCAGTTCCCGTAATGCTCCAGGCGCTCGTACAGAACCTGGTTTCTCTTGTTGACAACTTCATGGTCTCCGGCCTTGGAGATGTAAAAATGAGCGGTGTCAATGTCACCAATCAGGTATTGTTTGTTTTTATGATTGCGCTCATGACCCTCTCCTCCGCAGGGGCCATTTTCATGAGTCAGTTCAACGGTGCCAACGACCGGGAAGGCATGAAACAAGCCTTTCTCTTCAAATTTCATGCCGGACTTTTCCTGACATTCATAGCCATTTCTCTCGCCGTTTTCTTTCCCCGTCAGATTCTTTCCCTGCTCATAAATACAAACAGTCAACGTGAAGCAGTACTTGAACAGGGAATCACGTATATCTCAATTATCCTGTTCACCTTCATACCAATGACCCTTTCCATTATCATTGGCTCCTCACTTCGTGAAATCGGGAAAGTACATGCGCCTTTGTACATCTCAGTTTCCGCGGCGCTTATTAACACCTTTTTGAACTGGGTTTTTATATATGGCAACCTGGGAGCCCCACGACTTGAAGTACGGGGAGCCGCTCTCGCAACCGTGATTGCCCGTTCTCTCGAGATGATTGCATTTCTTGTCTTTCTCAATAAAACCCGGCCGCCGTTTTATGTACGACTGCGGGAGCTGTATCACGTAAACATGCGAATCTTTGTTGTAATCCTGCAGAAGTCCGGGTTTATTGCCCTTTCCGAAATGTCTTGGGTGCTCACGGAAACAACCATGAACGCGGTTTTCAACGGTCGTGGTGGTGCCGAAATAATCTCTGGCATGGCAGCCGGATGGGCCATCGCAAATGTTTTCTTCCTCGTCTTCCAGGGTCTTCATACCTCCATCGGTGTTATTGTTGGTGGAACACTGGGAAGAAACGAGCTTGATCTTGCCCGGGACGAGGCCCGCTGGCTCAGATCGGGAGCGGTGGTAGCCGGAACGGCGGTCGCCATGATTGAATCCTTCTCCGTATTCCTTATACCGGTTGTATTCGGAAACCTTTCTCCCGGAGCCCAGCTCATTACCCGGAACATGCTCTGGATCATCGCTGTCTACATGCCCCTTTGGTCTTACCTTAACGCGCAGTTCGCCACAGCTCGGGCCGGAGGAGATGCCGTCATGGGAGTCTGGGTGGATATAAGTGTCAATATATTCCTTTTTTTACCTGCCATATTCATACTGGCCATTCTGACAAACCTTGGACCAATCACGTTGTACGCACTCATAAAAATCACCGATTTTGTAAAGGTCAGTATCGCTGCCTGGCAGCTTGGCACGGAACGCTGGGTAAAGAACATGACCGGGGAGCATTTGCGGGGAGAGGCGCATTCCTAAGTAACTGCTGCCAGAATTGTTGGAAAAAACCCAACAATTCTGGCAGCACTCGTTCAGTGACACCCCGAACAGCCGCCGCAAGATCCCGAACAACCGCCCGAATCCTTCTTCCCACTCCTGATCATATAGGCGATTGTTCCCGCTATGAGTAACAGCAGAACAATACCGCTGATTATTGTCGCCATAACCACCTCCCTGGTGTGTTTTAAGTTTACTTAGGCTAACAAAAAGGGTCAAGTTAATTCATCTTCTCTTCCCTGTATTTTTCAGGTATAGTCATAGCGATATGAATCCAGACATTCCAGAAAATCCCCTCTTTCTCTCCGAACAACTCATAACCTGCCTGGGGAACAAACGGGCGCTTTTACCCTTTATCGGATCCGCGCTTGATGAGATCCTGAACGGGGCTGACCGGCAAAGGGTACGATTTTTTGATGTGTTCTCCGGATCCGGTATTGTTTCGCGTTTTGCCCGGAAATATGCCGGTTTTATCATGGCGAATGATCTCGAACCCTATGCTGAAGTTATCAATCGTTGCTATCTTTCTCCCGGACAACCGGCCGAAGATCCGCACTTTATTGCGTTACACCGTGAAATCAACGACCGGCTGGAGAATGAACCGCTCGAGGCCGGTATCATCGCACGGCATTATGCGCCGCACAACGACGAAGCGATTCAAGCGGGAGAACGGGTCTTCTACACAACGCGCAACGCACGCTTTCTCGATACGGCCCGAAAGGCAATTTCCCGGGCAGAGCCCGCGTGGCAATCGCTTCTTCTTGCGCCGCTTCTTTCGGAAGCGTCGGTGCACGCAAATACCTCCGGAGTTTTCAAGGGTTTTTATAAGAACAAGGATACCGGTATCGGTACGTTCGGCGGAAGAAAAGGTGACGCACTTTCCCGAATCCGCGGAAATATTACCCTTCCCCGCCCGGTTACCAGCACGTTTCCCATTGAATCACATATTCTTCGCGGTAACGCGAACGACGTCTGCCGTACCGTACCACCGGTTGATGTCGCCTATCTCGACCCGCCT
>CAZVEL010000209.1:0-4019 GCA_964626305.1 uncultured Treponema sp.
ATACCTTTCGTTCCGAAAAACCAGTACCTCAGCGCGAAAAAACACATCGGAAACCGACCGGTCATAACAACGGGCATTCATGTATACGGCGCCGCCGACCGTTCCCGGTAACCCGGCAAACTGTTCAAGACCGGAAAGCCCCTGATCCGCACACCAGGAAACCAGTTCGTCAACCGGAAGGCCGGCACCGGCTGAAACCAGATTATCATGGAGAGAAACGGATCGAAAAGCGGCAAGAGAAATACAGGCGCCCCGCAGGCCGCGATCCGCCACCACCAGATTCGATCCCCCGCCGGTAATCCATACCGGGACGGATTGCTCATGAAAAAAGGACAGCAGCGCAGTGAGCTCCTCTATGGAGACGGGTTCCGCAAAAAAATCCGCCGGCCCGCCAACCCGGAATGTTGTGTGCGGGGCCATGGGTTCGTCGAATCGCACCCGCTGCGCAAGCTGCGGGAAATCTTGTGCAATGTTGCATTTTTCCCATAATTTTCGTACATTGTTCATGATTACGGCAGTATACCTCATTGACGGGTAAATGACGAGACCGGAGGAAGCGCAATGTCCTTGGAACTATATAATACCATGGGTCGGTCCATACAGAAATTCACCCCCCGAACCCCGGGGAAAGTCGGCTTCTACGGCTGTGGTCCCACGGTATACAACTATGCGCATATCGGTAACCTGCGTGCCTTTGTCTTTCAGGATACCCTGGCACGCTCCCTGCGATTTCTCGGCTACGAGGTAACACACGTCATGAATGTTACCGACATTGGTCATCTCACCGGCGACGCTGATGATGGCGAAGACAAGATGGTAAGCCGGGCACGCGAAAAGGGACAATCCGTACTGGAGATCGCCGAATTCTATACCAAGGCTTTTTTTGATGACATTGATCGTCTCAACATTCTCCGTCCAACGGTTATGTGCAAGGCAACCGACCATATTGATCAGATGATCAGCCTGATACAGCGTATTGAAGCGAACGGACATACCTACTCGGCGGGTGGTAATCTGTATTTCGACATCTCCACCTTTCCTGGATATGGAGCTCTCGCGAATTTCAATCCCGAGGATCTCAAGGCGGGAACACGGGTTGATGTGGACGAAAACAAACGAAATCCTTTCGATTTTGTACTCTGGTTTACCAAAAGCAAATTTGAAAACCAGGCGCTCGTATGGGATTCCCCCTGGGGACGGGGCTATCCCGGCTGGCATATCGAGTGCTCGGCCATGAGCATGGAATACCTCGGAGAACAGTTCGACATTCACACCGGCGGCATTGACCACATCCAGATTCACCATACAAACGAAATAGCCCAGAGCGAGGGAGCCACCGGCAGAAAATGGGTTAACTACTGGCTCCATAACGAATTCCTTGTTATGGACAAGGGTAAAATGTCCAAATCTTCCGGAGAGTTTCTTACCCTCCAGTACCTTGTTGACAAGGGATTCGATCCACTCGACTACCGCTTTTTCCTGCTCGGCGGACACTACCGCAGCCAGCTCACCTTTTCGTGGGAATCCATGGAAAGCGCCCGGAATTCACGCCGGAGCCTGGTACAACGCCTTGCCCGTATACACGAAAATGCCGAAACGGTACCGGAAACCCTCCCGGAAACATCCCCTGCAAACGAGTGGATCGACCGGTTCCGCACCGACATGGAACAGGATCTTTCAACACCACGGGCACTGTCCCAGCTCCAGGGACTTATCCGGGACACGGACGTGCCGCCGGCAGAGGCACTCGCCGCTGTGGTACAGATGGATGAGGTACTCGGGCTCAACCTGATTGAAAGCGCCCAGGCCCTCATTGCTTCCTCAAAAGACACGGGCGGCCTTGATGACGGAAATATAGACGCTCTCATTGCTGAACGGGCGGAAGCGAAAAAGGCGAAAAACTTCGCACGTGCCGATGAAATCCGTAACCAGTTGAAAGAGAGCGGCATTTTACTTGAAGACACCGCTTCGGGAACAACCTGGAGACGTTCAATTGGAGAAAAGTGATGACTTGTAACCATTCCGGGGGGTCCCTTGTTTGATGTCCTGAAGCCCCTTGATGCAAATAATGATGCGCATTTCAGGGAAATATACACAGTAACCATGCCGGTGCTTTTCAAGGTTGCCTACCGTATTGCCGGCACTGAGGAAGCCGCCGAGGATCTTTGCCATGATGCGTTGATAAAAATGACTGAAAAGGAAATGAAATTTCCTTCGGTAAACGACGCGAAATACTGGCTCATCCGGGTGGTAAAAAACGCCTCGCTCAACTACGCGAAGCGGAAAGGCCGCGAGCGCAAGGCATATGAGCGGGCGCTCAAGGAAGACCGGCGGAAGATTGATTCGGGAGAAACTGAACTGCTGAAAAGCGATGCTATAGAACATGTTCAGCATGCGCTTGCGCAGTTGCCGGAGAATCTCCGTGCGGTACTGCAACTCAAGGAGTATGGCGAGCTGAATTACAAGGAAATCGGACGGGTCCTCGGCATTACCGAAGGAAACGTGAAGGTGCGGGTTTTCCGCGCACGCGAACAATTATCAAAATTGATAGGAGTGGACGATGTCTACATGCCCTGATTCGGATCTTTTTTCGGCTTATGTTGACGGTGAGGTTCCTTCTCCCTGGAAGGAAAAGCTTGAAGCACATATTGCCTCCTGCCGGGAATGCGCCGAACGGACCGAACGGTATGAACGTATTCATCATCTGCTCGCAGAAACCCGGGAGGAAGCCTCCCTGGATATGGATAAATCCTTTGAACGCCTCATGGAACGCCGTTCTGCGCAGATTTCTACGCGCAAGAACAACTCGTTCAACTGGATCCATGGTTCTGTACGACTTCCTGTTCCCGCCATTGCGGCGCTTTTCATGTTCGCACTCCTGATTCCCGCGTGGTTCTCGTTCCGCGCCGGTATACAGGCAACCCGGGAGCCCCAAATTCTCACAACGAATGTTTCCGGACTGTCGGAACTGATCTCTCATCGTCAGGATTCACTCCGTCTCCCGGGCACCGATGCCGCGCTCATCAGCGCAGACTTCCCCTCCAGGGCACAATCCCCCTCCCTGCTGAATACGGGAAAACCCTTTTTTACTGTCGTGAACTACTCAAAACAGTTCTCACCGGATGCAACTATGTTTGAGAATGCAGAAATAATCATCATCAGGCTTCCCAATCTTGCACATTTTAACAGCGACGGCCAAACCCTGTTTGACGGGGAGTCCGTAATCCCGGTGGCACTCTTCGACAAATGATACGGCCCGTTCTTGTAAAACTCCTCAAAACATCACCGATGTTCCGGTTTATACTCCTGCCGATTGGATTTGCCCTGTTTGTGGGCATTTTCTTCGGAATAAACCGTATTACTCACAAGAAGCCGGAACTGCATCTCCTGGAGCCGGCTATCGGCCGCCCGGGTGAAGTAGTCGTTATACATGGAGATCATTTTGGGAACAGCCAGAACGACAACTGGATCGAACTATCCGGAGACCGTCTTTCAGGAAACACCATTCTGGAATGGGACACTAACCGAATCATGATTCTCCTGCCCGAAACCGTCCAGGATGGACTTCTCTATGTCTCGACCGCAGCGGGAAAAAGCAATCCGCTCATTTTCGCAAACAGGAGCAATATTCCCACACGGAATGTTGTACAAACGTCCATTACCCTGCCGCAGATACATTCATTCAATACCCCGCGGGTGGAGACCGGTAAGCGGCTGGTTATTACCGGAAAAAACTTTGGTCTTTCCCGGGAGGATTCCCGGGTGCTTTTTACCTGGCAACTCGATCCGGCCATTCCCCTGTCTCCGCAAAACCGGATAAGCCAGTCTACCATCCCCTGCTCGGAAACGTTGTTTGAATATGAATTCTGGAGCGACCAGGAAATCCGGGTCCGCGTTCCGGACGGAGCAGCCAGCGGGAACGTATATGTTGAAACCTCCCGCGGACTCAGTAACGGTGAACCGGTTCAGATCATTAACCAGCCCGGGAAAAAGCTGTATTCCGACCAACGTACCTATAC
>CAZVEL010000210.1:0-3401 GCA_964626305.1 uncultured Treponema sp.
GGGAGCGTCGCGTGCTTTCGAAATTTCGTGAAAAAAAGAGTGATGAATGGAAAAAGTATGTAACAGAGGAAGAAGCCGCTGTTCTGGATGATATTTCCAATTTCCGGGACCGGGTCCAGTCAGACTAATACTTAAAGTCGCTGTCTCCGATAAATTCGCGTATAATGGATTGTCCCGGTACATATGTCGAGGGTATTGGTGAAAAATTGTTCAGGAACATGAGCAGCCGGGAGGCCTGACTGTATTCAGCTTCGTGCGGTTTAACCGCGCGAAGGAGTGGTTCTGCATAGACTTTAAGAACGGCGAGTTCATAATCAAGAGCGGTATTGAGAATGATATCCGCCTTGTCCTGAAACGGAAAAATATGTATACGTTCCCCGCGTTGCACACTTTCCCACATGTCGATGGTCCCAGCAGCTCTCTTGTTACGGAATTGTGCGTCACGGACAATACGCCGGACAAGACGATTATCCGAAGTAGGGATACGGTTGTGATCGTCGAGGTTGAGCTGTGTAAGCGCGGATAGATATATTTTATATTTCATTTCAGGTGCAATCAGTGGTGTCATTTTGTCGTTCAGGGCATGGATGCCTTCAAGAATGAGTATGGTCCGCTCTTTCAGTTTGAGTGTCCGGCCGGTGTATTTCCGCTTCCCGGCCTTAAAATTGAAAGAAGGCAGTTGAACTTCCTTGCCTTTGAAGAGGGAAACCAGGATTTCATTGAGCAAGGGAACATCCAGTGCTTCAAGGCATTCAAAATCCGGTTTCCCGTTTTCATCGAGGGGTGTTCCTTCCACACCACGATAATAATCATCGATACTGATTACAACCGGATCATAGCCGAGAACTCGCAACTGCATGGAAAGTTTCTTGCTCGTGGTTGTTTTCCCTGAGGAAGAAGGGCCTGCGACAAGAACAACCCGTGCTGTCTGTTTTTCCGCAATACGGTCAGCAATTTCAGCAATATTTTTGTTCTGGAGTGTTTCGGTAATTTCTATAAAATCGCGCGCCCTGTTATGTTTAACCAGTTCGTTCAATTGTCCGACCGAAGACACCCCTATAAGCTTTCCCCATTTTTTTCCTTCACTCAGGACAGAAAAAAGCTGTGGGTTATCTTCAAATTCGCAGAGAAAGTCAGGATGTGCCGTAGGTGGAAAGCGGAGGAGAAACCCTTCACCGAATGCTTTGAGTTCAAAAACCGAGAGAATACCGGTACTCGCCAAAAGCGGCTGAAAATACAGATCTGAATAGTCATCAAGGGTGTTGATGAGAATTTTCGGTTTTGAGGTATGATTTAAAAGCCGCAGGGTATCGGGCTGATTTGCATTTTCGAACAGTTCAAGCGCCTCTTCATAAGAAACATACCGGGTAAGAATGGGAATATCTGCCTCTATTATTTCACGCATGCGTCCTTCAAGACGTTCAAGGTCTATAACGATATTTTCACCACCCGATTCAAGCGTGTAATAGTAGCCGTATCCAAGGCTGTGACCAACCAGAAGACGGAGTTCGGGGTAGAGTTGCCGAGCGGCAGAGGCCAGAACCAGACAAAGGGTTCTGCGGCATACATTAGAACCTTCCGTGGTTTCGTTTGTAACCGGTTCAACATGAGCCCGTACATCGATACTGCGTGTCAGTGAAAAAAGTTCATTGTTTACCCGTATTGCGACTATCGGGCGCAAATTTTTTGGTAAAAAAGGAAGGAGTTTCAAACCGGTAACCGGTCGGTCGAATGTTTTTTTTGTTTTGTCGGGGAACGTTATCTCAACTGTTGACACAGGGAGGGCCTCCGGTTCTTTTTGTTTTTTTCGGGACCGGAGGGACTCGAACCCCCTACCTACTGCTTAGAAGGCAGTTGCTCTATCCGGATGAGCTACGATCCCCGGAACTATCGGGATGATAGGAGTCGAACCTACGATCTTCTGGTCCCAAACCAGACGCCTTAGCCACTAGGCTACATCCCGTAATGGTAGTCATTGTATGAAAATTTGCCCCCGCCTGTCAAGGTTGGGCATTTCAGTCGTCCATCCCGTTACAGGGATGGTCAGACGGGAACAGGTGCAGATCCGGCAGGAATTGCGAATGGTCGGTATTAACTGCGGTACGTATTACAGATTCACTGGTTGAAGCAATTTCAAAATAATAGCGGATAGTATCAAACCCTTCACGGTCAACAAGGATCTCGAAAGGAAAAACTTTGCGTATTCCAGTTTTCCCGGCACTGACCGGCTTCACCCAGAAGGTAAAGGTTCCCGGTGTGTGAGGATCAATGGTAAAAGGATTTGACCAGGTACTGTCGATGCATTCGGCAATTTTCCCATCCATAAGAAGCTGAACCTGAATATTTGCTGCCGGTTCAAAGGTACATCCGTCCAGTATCCGGCCCACAAAAGTGGGAAAGTTGAATACCGGTGTTTTGGGAAGTGTCGCGCCTTGATCATGATTCGGACGCTTTGTTTTAAGCACCTGCTTCATGCCTTCAAGAGCAATGCGGTTTATATCTGCAACAAGCTGCATCTTGTCTATTGCATCGTCATTTTGTGCGTATGCGAGGCCGCGACCGGATTTGATATAATGTGGGGGAATGCGATTGAGAACATAACATATGGTATCAAGACGGCACTGTTCACAGCTGCAGGTGAGCCAATCCGCTCCTGATTCGTTAACCGTATCGAACAGCTCGTTTACTCCGCTGTAGACCAGTTCTTCCATAAGATTATGTACGTTCATTGATGCCTCCCGGAAACGTCGAATCCATCTTCCCAGTGTAATGCAGTCCGGTCAAATTGGCAAGTTTGCCGGGAAGGTCCGGTATGGCATGAATCGCATCAAAAAAGTCCGGATGAACCGCGATGCGTATTTTCCGTAAAGATCCGACGAAGTTGGTAACAACAGACCTCCCAAATACGGTGGAACTTTCACTGAAAGAAACCTGCTCTTCACGGATATAAAGGTCACTTTCAAAGGAAATGCGTTCGGGTATGTCGAGAAGTACATGGTGCGGTTTAATCTGTTTGCCGGTTATGTTCCCGAGAAATTCCGCAATGGTCGTTTCGGTAGCGGAACGTACCACCAGTGACTCTAGCGCATCGTTTGAAACTCCGCTGCAGGGAGCGGAAAAAACTATTCGGTAAAAATCCCGGTTCCTGAGAGACCGGGGAAGGCTCTGTTCCGGTATGCGGGTTTTTTCTGCGAGGGTAAATATGGCATTGTCATCGCAGGGATACAACTCTTCGGGATGCAGGACTCCACGGTCGAGTGCCGCAAATAAAAACTTCTTCATCATGGCAGTGGCAATACGGATAGTTCTGTGCCAGTACACGGAGCGGTACATGAGGTATTTTGAAAAGAGAACACTTTCCACCGACATGATGGCGCTTGAGTCCAGAATAATTCCCCGTT
>CAZVEL010000211.1:0-3411 GCA_964626305.1 uncultured Treponema sp.
ACCGGAACTTCCACGATGTGTTCGCCAACGTCATTCCGGAACAGGCTAATCAAGGCTGCGTTATCAGGGTCCGTGTCATAATTGAGTACATATTTCGCGCTGGTATCCGGAACGCCATTTTCATCCGCACCGTTTGTTCCCAGCGTATAGGCAGCTTCGAGATCGCCAACAGGCCCCCCCCCCAAGGGATTAATTATTTTTTCCCCTTCCCTTTCTTTCATGGCTATGGGTATCCGGTATCCGGATTCAACCTGTTCAAGAAGGATATCTCCCGAACCCTTGTTTACCGGTCGGTCAAACGCAATGGTCAGCACGGTTCCCGAAAGGGTTACCCCGGTAACCGCCGGCTCTCCGGTCACGATACGAATATTTTTCTGATCGGTCAGACGGTTGCCGGAACCGGCCTCGGGGAGGGTGCATTCATCGTTGACTGGTTGTCCCGAAGCATCCTGGAATTCCCCGCCATTCCAGTCAATGGCAGTTACGTCCAGCCGCGTAACATCAGCGTCGTCAACTATGGTGTACTCGAACTCGAGTGTGTCCGTGCCGGAACCACCAGAGTATTCGGCATACCCCGGTACGCCGGTATTGAGTTCCAGACGAGGCGTGCCGGTTACCGTAATATTCTTCCGCATATGCATGGTTATGGTGAGCGTACCGCTCGTGTACACGCCATCGGTATCCAAAGCGCTGATACGCCGGACCAGATTCCCGATATCGAGCGTAACACCGGCAACCACCGCGGACTCGGTTTCGTTCCCCGCCGCGTCTGTTTGGCGCGCAACAATATCGTAAGTTCCGTTCCGGGTAAGCTCGAAGCCACCGATAGAATACGGGAGCCAGGAGCTTCCGCCGTCTACGGAGTATTCAACATCGCACCCCGATTCCAGATCGCTCAGGGCTACCGTAACCGGCTCATAGTAGGTTGTACTGGCGGATACACCGGAAATTACCGGTGCGGGCGGAGGAGTTGTATCAATGCTGATCGCAGGCAAGGTCACCGCAGGGAAGGTCGGTTCCAGATCATTTCCCGCCGCGTCCTCTATGGTGGCTCCGTTGAGCGTGAGCTCGGTGTCAAGGCCAAGCGGCGAGGTATTTTCCCCCGATCCCACGGTATACAGGAATATCATGCTCGTTGAATTGGGCTGGGCGTAGAACACGGCCTCCGGTCCGTGATCAAGCGCTATCAAGGGACTGTCGGAACGAACGATCGGCTCGCTGAACGTTACCGTAAAGTAAAGATTCCGGGCTTCTCCATAGGAGCCGGCGCTTGCCGTTGTGGTTACCGAGCTTATTTCCGGCTCTGTGGTGTCTATGGCGATGTTTTTTCCGCCGGCAAGACTGAACACGCCGGTGGGCAGTGCCATCACGGGCGAAGCACCGGTCTCCATAACCTCAAACGTACATCCATTGTCGTTTATTGCCGTGACGTCGAGATCCGCAATGTTCGCGTCGGACGGAACTTCCCAGGTAAACTCAAGGCTCGCGGTACCCGAACCGGCATCATAGGAAGCCGTGTATCCTTCGCTCAGTGTAAGCGTTGGCGACCCACCGGAAAATGTAACCGCCTTGTTGAAATCGAGCCTGATAGTTATTTCATCCCCGGTGGAATAGGTTCCGTCAACATTGGGACTGGTAATGCGTACCAGGCCGGCTTCGTCGGTTTCAATGAGGAAACTTTCAGAGCACGACGCCATGTTGTTCCCGATATCTACCAGTTCAGCCCAGATATTCGCGACCGTCCCTTCGGGCGGTGTTCGATAGGCGGTCTGCCAGGTACCGTCCTGGTTAAGAGTCACATCAAGTGGTGTCGAGCCCCACTCTACGGTGCACTCGTAACGTGAAGCATCGTCCCATGCATCCAGGGAATCATCGCCCCAGGTTCCGCTCAGACTGACGGTGTCTCCGGTTTCAAATTGCGGCAGGCGGAAGAACTCATCCATGTCTTCAAAGTCATGCGTTTCCGTAGCATTTCCTGAATCCCGGACCGTTAGTGTTATAAGATCCAGGGTTGGACTACTACGGTCACCGCTCGTAGGAAATACCATTACCCGGTTGTTGTCATTATCATCCTTTGCCCTGAGCATGAAGGTATAATTCCGCAGGGGACGGGTCTCGAATGCAACACGGAGATCGGAAAACAGGTTCAGTGTTTCCGAGAAATCCCGTATACTTCGCTGGTTCTCTTTGTATTCTTCTCCAAGGGAGAGTTCCCAGCACAGATTCCCCTCAGAATCCGCACCCTCGGTGTCCCAGCCGTCAAATTCGGTATTGGTGTACTCGAGGCGACTCTGCGCGGGATCGGTCCCGTCGGGATTTATCCACACCAGCCGAACCTCAGTAATACTGCTATCATCATGGGCAATGCCGCTCACGGTAAAGGTTCCGTCCGTACTACCAAAGAGGGTTTCCTGTTGATCGGGAGATGAAATTTCAATAACCGGCGTATTAATGTCTTCTATGGTAAAGTAGCCGGTGAACGATTCCGAGTTGGTACCATGTATATCCTGCGCTTGTACAACAAGTGTGTAATCGCCGTTTTCTGCCGGCGGACTGAACTTCCAGTTAAAGCTCCCCTTGCCTTCGGCGTTTTCCAGCTCTTCGGTGTCGAGCAGAGTGCTGGTCCCCGTCCCCTGGTACAGTGAAACAGACACGTTATCTATCCCGTCGTCATCGTACGCCCGTCCGCTTATCTCGTATCCGGGAATAACACTGGAGGAATCAGTACTTTCTTCTGACAGGTCACAGACAATCCAGGGGGTATCCGCTTCGGGCCACCACACGAACCATCCGTGGCTCTTGTTTTCTTCAATATTCCCGGCACCATCCCGTGCCGTGGTAATAACCTGCAAGTACGTTTTTTCAGTTAATTCCGTGTTGTCGGGTTTTAGAAGTTCGTCAGCAGGAATTTCAAGCGCTCCGTTGAGATTCAGCTCTCCCGCTTCTGTTGTGAGTGTCCGTTCGGCATACACCGTCCCTTCCGAGTCGGCGATACGAATGCGCAAGCTGGCGATGGCAATCGGTTCGTCAATATTCCAGCGAACAGGAACAGACCCGTTATACAACCGCCGGATATCCTGGAGTGACTGTAACTGCAACGCATCCAGTTCATCCTCATTTTCCGCAAGCGTTCCTTCAAACAGGACCGGATTGCTTATATCAACAACCGGTGGATTGTTGTCCACTACAACCGTTCGTTCCTGGAAAGATTCCGAATCCGAATTCCGTGCCTGGTCGGTTGCGATAACCGATATCACATACTCGCCATCATCATCTGTCCCCAAGTCAATGGTAACACTCCATTCATAGCCGCCGCCTTCCACAGCTCGTACTATTCCATTCGAACAGGCTTGCCAGGACGCATCATCGGATGGTCGATATTGCCACGCTTCACGGTACAGTCGCCATTCC
>CAZVEL010000212.1:0-8470 GCA_964626305.1 uncultured Treponema sp.
CGCAAAACACTGGACAGGGTACTTGCTGAATTCGGATGGAGGCATCTCGATCTTCGTCAGTATCTCATCAAAAACTATACCGCGGTCAAACCGGCAATCATCACCGACAAACCGCTTTCAGACGAGCGGAAGCTTCTGATCGGTGCCTACTTTACTCAGGAGTACGCTCTTGAGTCCGCCGCTCTTTTCAATCCGTCAATTGTTCCCCATCCCGTTCAGGAAAACCTTCCTGAAGGAGCAATCCGTTTTATCCTCAGTCTTCGTGCGGTTGGAGAAGGTCATATTTCCTCAATCGTGTTCCGTGAGGGAATCGTGTATGCGGATGGCACTGTTACCGTTCATAAACCGACAACCTATGTAACCGAGCCGAAGCAAACACCGAGTCAGGTCTACGACAAAGCGCTGTTTTCACGAAAGCTTGCCGAACTTCGCATTAACCGCGACATCCGCCTGCAAATCATCAACCGCCTTCCGGAAACATTTACTCTTGCCGAGCTTTCCAAAGCAATAAAGGATGACCGTCAGGACAATCCTCCAACCGTGGAACAGGAAGAATCAATTCATGCGATCATGGCGCTTGCATACGCTAATTTCACCGTTGTCTTTGACCCGACCCACCAGACGTCAGAAAAAGCGTTGTTCCCCTTTACTCCAGATCAAAAAAAGGGCATGGAAGACGTACGCTTTGTACAGTTCTCGGATGACGACGAATCCAGCACCTACTATGGAACCTACACGGCGTATGACGGGCAGACCATTCTTCCCCAGCTTATTGAAACCGAAGACTTTACCTCCTTTCGTTTTCTCACCCTGAACGGACCAGCTGCACAGAACAAGGGCATGGCGCTTTTTCCGCGGAAGATTGATGGTCAATACGTCATGATATCCCGCCAGGACAACGAAAACATGTTCATTATGTTTTCGGATAATATTCACTTCTGGTTCGAACGGAAGATTCTGCTCCGCCCCACCTTCCCCTGGGAATTCATCCAGATTGGAAACTGTGGCTCTCCCATAGAAACTGATCGCGGTTGGCTTGTACTCAGCCACGGCGTGGGGCCCATGCGAAAATATTGCATCGGCGCCTTCCTCCTGGACCTTGATGATCCCACAAAGGTAATCGGGCGCTTGCCCGAACCGCTCATCGAACCCAAAGAAAATGAACGTGCCGGTTATGTACCGAACGTCGTGTACACCTGCGGTATGATGCAGGTAGGAGATCTGCTCTTGATCCCTTATGCCATGTCAGACTATTCGTCGAGTTTCTCGACTGTTTCACTTACAGAAGTTCTTGATGCCATGGAGTCCATAGAATGAAGCTTGCCATGCTCGCTCCCGTTGCCTGGCGCACACCACCCCGCCATTACGGTCCCTGGGAGCTCGTTACTTCCCTGCTGACCGAAGAGCTGGTCCAGCTTGGAGTGGATGTTACCCTGTTCGCGACCGCAGACTCCCGAACCGCGGGTACTCTTGATGCTGTTTGTGCCCAGGGCTATGAAGAAAATCCGGAAGTGAATGCGAAAGTGTCTGAATGTCTCCATATCAGCCACTGTTTTGAGCAGGCTGACCGTTTCGATCTCATTCATAACCAGTTCGACTTTCTGCCGCTCACCTATTCACCGTTCATCAAAACACCGCTCGTAACCACGATACACGGCTTCTCGTCTCAGTCCATTATTCCGGTCTATGAGAAATACAATGACCGTTCACACTATGTTTCAATCAGCATGAGCGATCGTTCCCCGCGTCTCACCTACGCGGCAACCATTTATCATGGTATCGACCTTGAACGCTTTACTTTCATGGAAAATCCTTCACGGGATTATCTGCTTTTTTACGGGCGCTTTCATCCGGACAAAGGAGCCAAAGAGGCGATAGCAATTGCCCGGAAAGCGGGCTTTCCCCTCAAAATGGCGGGAATAATCCAGGATCATGATTATTTCGATACCTTTGTTCAGCCGGCCATTGACCGCGGCGATGCTGAGTATCTCGGCAGTGTGGGACCTGAAAGCCGTGACCGCCTTCTTGGAAACGCGCTCGCACTCCTGCACCCCATCAACTTTGATGAACCCTTCGGTCTTTCCGTGGTTGAATCAATGGCCACCGGGACACCGGTTATCGCGGTAAACCGCGGCAGCATGCCGGAACTGATTGATCATGAAAAAACAGGATTTCTGGTGACCGGTGCTGACGAAGCGGCAGAATACATCCCGGAAATAAAAAAAATCGACCGCACCGTTTGCCGAGAAACCGTTGAACAGCGGTTTTCAGCCAAACGCATGGCGGCCGATTATCTTTCGCTCTACAGGAAATGTCTTTCCTGAACTTACCCCTTAACGGAACCTGCCATAAGACCCCGTACAAAGAACCGTTGCAAGCCGAAGAATACAGCAAGGGGAAGCAGCATACTCAGGAAAGCTCCCGAGGTGAGCAGGTGCCAGTCCTGGCCTTTTTCACCGATCATGGAGGCAAGAGCACTTGTTACAACCCGGTGTCGGTCTCCCAGGAAGATGAGGGCAACGAGATAGTCGTTCCATACCCAGAGGAACTGGAAAATCGCAAAGCTTGCAAGCGCCGGTACCGACATGGGCAGCACGAGCCACACAAAGGTCTTGAATGGTGTCGCTCCGTCAATATAGGCCGACTCGAATACATCACGCGGCAGGGTACTGATATAGTTATATAATAGATAAATCGCGAGCGGTAAACCGAACCCGGTATGCGCCAGCCACATGCTTACAAATGATCCGGTCAGTCCCCAGCGGGTAAAGTCCTGCAGGACCGGGATAAGCGCAATCTGCAGGGGTACAACCAGAAGCGCCACAACCATGACAAACAGGGGTTTTCTCCCCGGAAAGTTCATCCAGGCAAAGGCATACGCGGCAAAGGCGGCTATGAGAATGGGTATAATGGTAGCCGGTATACTGACCGCTATGGAGTTCATGACCGCGCTCGAGAAATTGTTTCCTTCGCGGGTAATGGTGTTACCCGTTGCATCGGTAAACTTGATGGTTCCACCGGACAACACATCACGATAGTTACCAAATGTCAGATTGGCACCAAAACCGATCCACTTTCGTTCAAAAACGTCAATACGACGGGAACGCTTGTTGCCGTACCACCGCATCGTTTTCTCTTCGGTTACTTCAATACCGTCACGCCATTCGGAGAAGATCGCGGTATGACCTTCAATGGTTATGGGCCCGTCCGGATCAAGGTCGTCCGGAAGGGTTATTTCCCTTGTCTTTACATATTCCCTGTGCGGCAGTACAGACCACCACCCGGAAGCATAAATGTCGGCAGGGTCACGGAACGAAGTAACAAAGACACCGAACGACGGTATAACCCATACCACTACAAGAAGAACAAGCACGATTGCAACAATGAGTCGTCCCGGAGAAAATTTCTTTTTCTTTTTCATTTGATGGTCCTCCTGGAACGGAATTCACGAAGATTGTAAACGAGTACCGGTGTAATAACTACGAGCAGAACAATGGCGATTGACGAAGCCTGTCCCGAATTTCCGTATGTAAACTGCCGGAGATAGAACTCGTTCGCGATCACATTGGTACCATAGTTACCGCCGGTCATTACCCGTACAATATCAAAGAGTTTGAGACTGAAAATGAGAATGGTGGTTGTAACAGTTATAATTGTAGGCAAGATGGAGGGAATGGTTATGCGGAAAAAGATAGTCACCTCTCCCGCTCCATCTACACGTGATGCCTCCATTATAGAATCCGGAATCGATTTTATGGCCGAAGAGATAATAACCATCGCATACCCGGTCTGGAGCCAGATCATAATGGCTATGAGGAAAAAATTGTTCCAGAACGGAACGAGAAGCCATGCCTGTGCTTCTCCGCCAAGAGCCACCACAATGGCATTCAGTAATCCGATTTCGGTGATATTGAGCCCTTCTCCTTTGTAAGCGTACATGAATTTCCATATCACACCAGCTCCAACAAAGGAAATAGCCATAGGCATAAAAATCAGTGCTTTGATAACTTTTTCGAATTTACTCTTGTCCGCCAGAACGGAGATCATGATTCCGAGAATCACGCAGGAGGATGTACCAAAAACCATCCATAACAGGTTGTTTCTGAATGCCTCAAGCATTATCGGATCCGAAAAAGCAAAGCGGTAATTATCCAGAAAGATGAAATTCTTGCCTGTTGCGTCAAAAAAACTGAGCAAAAGCGTTCGTAACGTCGGTAAAACGAGTGCCCAGAAAAGAAGCACAACAGCGGGGCCGGCAAAAACCATAGCCACCGCCACAGAACGAATTTTTCGCGGCATGGTCTGAGCCACTGCGTTCATGACAAAAAAAAGCAGCGCAACGGATCCAAGCCCCCAAATCACCGCAAACAATGTTATGAGTATTTTGTTGCCCTGCATGTTTTGAAGAGTGATAAAACCGCCGGCAAGAATTACTATCGTTATTACGACCAGCGCTAGCAATCCCAGTACACGCAATACAGGCTTGTCGGGTTGTTCCATGCCTGCCTCCTGATTGGTAATCGAATGAAGGTGGAAAAGATACGGGAAGGTGCGGAAACATCCGCACCCGCCCGTACATCAGCTTTACATCTTCCGGATGTTATCGGGGCCAGGCAGCATCAATGGCTTTGAGTGCCTCGTCCAGAGACTTCGAACCGGAAACATAGGCAGTCATTTCTTTCCAGAATGCACCCGCGCCAACAGCACCGGGCATCATATCTGAACCATCAAACCGAACGCTCGTTGCGTTCTGAATGGTTGCTGCAACTTTGCGATCAACCGGGTTGCTGTACCATTCCAGCTTGGAATCGAGATGGGGAGAAATCGCACCACCGGCACGAACCCATTTTTCAACCGAGGCACCGGTCGCGAAGTACTGCATCACCATGCGGACTTCTGGACGGTCGTTGAACATTGCGTAGATATCTCCGGCAACCAGTACAGGCTTTCCATACTTGGGGTCTATACCGGGCAGATAGAAGAAGTCATAGTCAACGGCAGCTTTGAGATTTCCCGGGAAGAACGAGGTAATGAAATTACCCTGCTTATGAAGCCACGCCTTCGGTGGCTTTTCGAACAGAACCTTGGGAGCATCGCCGAAACTGGTTGTCGAGATACCCTTGCGTCCACCGTACACCATGCCATCGGCGAACCAGATATCAGCCAGGGCTTTAATAGCCTTGCGGACCTGGGGAGAGTCGAATTTGAGTTCACCCTTAACCCAGCGGTCATAGTCTTCGAGACTGTTGGTGCGAAGCATCATTTCCTCGAGCCAGTCAGTTGCCGGCCAGCCGGTGGCAGCGCCGGATTCAATACCGATAGCCCAGGGAGTATCACCGTCAGAAATAATCATCTCCTGGAGTTCTTCAAGCTCCTTCCATGTGGTAGGAACCTTGTAACCGGCTGCGTCGAATTCTTTTTTATTGTACCAGACCAGGGACTTTGCGTTTACACGGCCCCAGATACCGGCCATGATTTCGCCATCCGGTCCTTCCATAGTGCCCATGTCGAGCCAGCTCTGGATATAGTTGCTTTTCACCTTGTCCATGTCGAGAACCTTGTTCAGGTCCACAACCTGTCCTTTCTTTACAAAGTTCTCAAGAAGACCGGGCTGCGGGAAATCGGCAATATCGGGAGGGTTCCCGCCATCAACGCGGATCGAGATTGACGCTTCGAATTCCTTGGAACCTTCATACTGAATGGTAATACCGGTCAATTCTTCGAAATCCTTGACTGATTCCTTGAATTTGACCGCATCGGCATCTACAAACGGTCCGGCCATTGTAACAACCTTGCCGCGTACATGCGCATAGGGATCATCGCCAGTCGGGGCGGTTGGGCTCGCGCCTTTGTCGTCCTGTCCACCAGTTGCGAATAACGGTACAGTCGAGATAATCAGCAGTACCGCCAACAGTGAAAACAATCCTTTTTTCATATTTTCTCTCCTTCCTCTGAAATTTTCATCCCTCTCCGAAGGATGATATAATACATGAATGACCGCACCTCGCGGACATTCCGATATCCATACTCAAGTAGTTGCCCGCTCCACAAGCGTCATCTGTAAATTTATTCTCTGTACTACATGGGGTTCATCACGATGTGCAATGCGTTCCGAAAGAAGACTGGCGGCTACCCGTCCGGATTCTGCAAGATGCTGGCTTATGGTAGAAATTTCCATCCAGCCTGAAGCGTCTATGTCGTCGAACCCCAGAACTGCCACATCCTCCGGTATCCGTAATCCCCGCAATTTGATTGCCCGTACCGCTCCTATCGCCTGGAGATCGGACATTGCAAAAATGGCACGGAGGGGTTTCCCGGTATCAATGAAATGACCAATAACTTTTTCCGCATCTTCAACTGTTGTGTCTGACTCAAGTATATACGGCTCGGACAGCGTTTGCCCGGATTTTTTCAACTTATCTGAAAACCCTTTAAATCGAGTATCCGAAGGATGAAGGCTGTAGGATTTGTCCCGGTTCCGATCACCAATAAATGCACAGGGAAGATATTCTTTTTTCAAAAACAGATCTGCGGCAAGCTGCCCACCCTCATAGTCATCTGAAACAACACTGGAAAAGGCCTTGTCCTCACATTCTATCATCAGGGTCTCCATACCCGAATCGAGGAGATACCGACGCTGTTCCGCGCTAAGTCGAACGGATATAAGTATGATCCCGTCCAGCCGCCTGATAAAAGGAACCGACGAAACATATTCATCGAGCTGTTCACTGGATTCAATGGTGTACACCACCATTTCATGCCGATAGTGTCGTAACACCGGGACCATGCCACGCAGACGTTGTACAAAGGAGGGGGCCGGAAAAAACGGGGTGAGTATTCCCACGCGACCAACGTCCCGGTGTGCACGCCGCCCTGCATTCCCGTGGGGAATATAATCGAGACGCTCCATTATCGCGGCGATGGTTTCCGCGGTACCTGCGTTAACGCTTGAAGGATTATTGAGAAAACGGGAAACCGTGGTAATGCTTACCCCGGATTCATGCGCGACATCATAAATTGTGGATCGGCGTTCCCGATTCTTCATGTATACCCCATGCATATATGTTGAAAGTACTTTCAACCTATCTCAAGTGTACGGCAGGTTGTTTTATCCGTCAACATATTTTTTCTGCAGTATTTGTTGTTTTAATCACCATATTGAGGAAAGTATTGACGAAACCCCTTAGTAGTTCTATCCTTTTGATGAAAGTACTTTCACCCATAACCCACCGGGAGGATGGCATGAACTATACAATTGAGCGATCGGAATTTACTCCACACACCCTGCCTCTTGAAGAAACGCTCTTCCATTGTGCAAACGGGTATATTGGCGTTCGGTCAAACTTTGAAGAGGGACAACCCGAAGGTATCAGGGGTATCCGGGGAACGTATATTAATGCCTTCCATGATATCCACCCGATACATCATCCCGAAAAGCTGTACGGATTTCCTGAAATCGGCGAGAAAATTCTGAATGTCACCGATGTCCAAACCATCTCGGTTGTTGTGGATGGAGAGCCAGTGAATCTCAACACCCTCAATACCGGATCCTACAACCGTGTACTCGACATGCGCCGCGGATTTTCCGGTAGAACGGCTTTGTGGACCGGTGAAACCGGAAAACGCATCCGTATAGCAGCGCGCCGTCTCGCATCATTTATCACTCCCGAACTGTTCGCTCTTGAATATTCTGTTGAAGCCCTTGATCCGCTCATCGTTCGTCTTGGCGCGGAAGTACATGGGTCCGTGAGCAACTTTTTCGATCCGGCAGATCCCCGGGTTTCCGGTTCCGCATTCAGTCCGCTGGTTGTTGAGTCAGTGTCCATAACCGGATCTCGAATACTGGTTTCCTCGCGTACCGGTGAATCAGCGTTCCGGCTTTCCGTTGGTGTGGACCATCTGTTTTTCCATTCTGGTGGAGAGGATATTGCATTCATCAGTGAAACAACCCGGGACAGTGCAATACTCCATAGTGAAATCCACCTGCAGCCCGGACAACGGATTACCATTGTAAAAAAAGCGGTCTTTTGCGATTCACTTCGGCACGAAAATCCTGAAGCCGACGTGATTGCCCTGCTTGACTCCCGCAATGGAGATGGTTTCGGGACCATTCTCGCCAGTCAGGAAGACTATCTCACACGCTTCTGGGATACTGCAGAGATCACGATAGAAGGAGATGATAACTCGCTCAAAGGGCTTCTTTTCAATCTGTATCATCTGCTTCAAAGCGCCTCCCGGGATCAGCATTCGCATATTCCCGCGAAGGGTCTCAGCGGCGAAGGATACGAGGGGCATTATTTCTGGGACACTGAAATCTACATGCTACCGTTTTTCCTGTATACAAATCCGGACCTCGCCCGTAATCTTTTGGAATACCGCTACACCACGCTTCCGGAAGCACGGCTCCCCCCCCCCGGAATTTGGTCCCGGCCGGGGGGGGGCCCTTCCCCCGCGGCCGCTAACCGGCGGG
>CAZVEL010000213.1:0-2403 GCA_964626305.1 uncultured Treponema sp.
TGCGCCGGTGTAGAGAACTGCCCCTTCTTTTGCTATCAGTATGGATCCGGAAAAATCAGCCTTCGCGGCAAAAGCCTCAACTTCATGAGCGATGTTGATGTTTTGCGGCAATGTTGCGGTTTGTAACGTCTTTTTATCACATGCACACAGTGCTGATGCTATAATACAAAATAACAGCAATCCGTATTTCATACGGCCTTTATACCTTTTTATTACTTCCCGAGGAGCTTGATAATGTCTTTTTCGATTCTCAGCGGCGTGGTTGCCGGGGCGTAGCGCTTGTACGGTGTACCGGAAGGTGTAATCAGGAACTTGGTAAAATTCCATTTGATAGCTTTTCCCGTAATACCGCTTTTTGTATTCTTCTTCAGGTATGCAAAAACCGGATGGGTTTCATCGCCGTTCACTGCGATTTTCTCGCTGAGCAGGAAGGTTACCCCGAAGTTAATCTTGCATGCTTCAGCCATGGTGTTATTTGATTCCGGTTCCTGATTTGCAAACTGGTTCGAAGGAAATCCGATAACAACCAACCCGGTATCCTTGTACCTGGTATGCAGTTCTTCCAGTTCCTCGAACTGGGGTGCAAGGCCGCACTTCGTCGCGGTGTTTACAATCAAAATCACCTTGCCACTGAACTGGCTCATGGAAACCGGATTGCCGCGGGAGTCATTGAAGGTCAGATCATAAAAGTTCATGCGCTCCTCCTTGTGTCATACATACAATTCTAGAGCTTGTCCTTTGAAAAAACAACAGACATGTATCTGGCTTCCGCGAAATCTTCTTCCCGGATCCGGACAAGATTCTTCAAAATCTGGGAGAACGATGTTATTCCGTACTGTTTCCGCATGTATTCCAGACCTTCTTCATAGATAAAGGTTTTGCGCAGGAGAACCCGTTGGTGCGGGCGGCTTTGTTCAAATGAAAGATTCTTCACACAGGATATCATGGCATCCAGGACCTTTTTGGTCATGACTGTCCTGCCGTGCGAGGAAAGAAGGTGATCAAATTCATCTGATCGTGACGTGATTTTTTCAAGGCTTTGCGCATACGTGTCGAGATTCGTCGATTCCTTCAAACATATCCACACATGATTTGACAGGCTGTCTCCGGTAAAGAGGTACCGGTTCTTTCTATCAAGCAGACATATCGAGCCTTGTGTGTGACCGGGGCAGGCGATAACCTCCATTCGTGTATCGCCAAGATCAATGATGTCTCCATCATGAAGCGGTTTTATGGAGTAGCCGCACTTCTTCTTGATGGTCCGGTAGGTACGCCGTTCTTCGGTATCCATGCCCTTCCGTGCAAGTACGTAGTAGCCGTATCGATAAAACCACCCGCGATGTTTTTTGAGCAGTGAAACATCGTCTTCATGTATCAGTACTTCCGGGAAGAATCCGTTCCCCGACGCATGATCAAAATGTCCGTGGGTATTTACGACCAGAACCGGTAGATCCGTAATTTCCTTCACAGCCTGTGCGATGTTGCTCCGGCCGTTTCCGGTATCGATGAGTAATGCCTTGTCGGAGCCAAGTACCAGTGTACAGTAGACGCCGGGCGATTCACAAATATGATGGATTGAGTCCGAGATTTTTAGAGTTGAGTACATGACTGGTCCTTACCTGAGCAGGAATTGGTCCAGTATAGCAGAAATGACCGAATCGTGCGTGGTTTTTGTATCTACGGAGATCACCGGAAGGTCATTGTTGTGAGCACTTTCTTCTATATATAGCGCAATCATGTTGTGGAATCCGGTGCGCCATTGCTCATAAGCCCCGTTATTCATTATCCCTGCCCTCAACGATACTCCAGACAAACTCTACCGGATGTTGAATGAGTTCGGCGGTTTGCTCTATCGAGTTCCCTTCCTCAATAAACCGCTTCGTGATGACGGCCATGGATTCGCCCGCTTCTATGATATGGAAGTCGGGATCATAGACCCGGACAACCCGTTGCTGCCAGTCATACTTCTTTGGCGGATGAACCAGTTTGACCTCGGGATGTGCGTCCAGTTTCGCGAGAAACGCGTCAAAGTCGTCAACCTCGAAATACAGCTCCATGTTGTGGGATTTCTCCACAACCGATTCCGGCGGAACATTGGTGAGCCATGAAAAATTCTGCTGTATGGCAAATCCGCCGCTGAATGTTACATTCCAGCCGAGATCAAGTACCACGATCTGGTCAAAAAAATCATGGTAAAACTTTTTTGATCGTTCCACATCCTGCACCGCCAATAGTGCCAGTTTGAATTTCATTTCTTCCTCCGTATCCGTTTCATTTCAATATTCAATGCTCCGATTGAAAGGAATACTTCCTGGAGCGAAAGAAGCAGTGAAACAAACAATGCGACAAGGCTGAGCAGGAAAAGGATTTCAGCCGGTAGAATGCGGTTGGTAAAAATCAACA
>CAZVEL010000214.1:0-4350 GCA_964626305.1 uncultured Treponema sp.
TGGGGCCGGAACGGCAGAGGTTGCCGGAAGAGTTACGCTCGATGAAAGCGCTTCCGTTTGGTTTTCCGCGTCGGTTCGGGGTGATATCGCACCGATCCAGATCGGGAAAAAAACAAATATCCAGGACGGAGCCGTAGTTCACTGCGACGAAGACACTCCCTGTGTTATTGGCTCCGGTGTAACCGTTGGACACTGCGCGGTAATCCATTCCGCCACTATCGGGGACAACACTCTTGTGGGAATGGGAGCAATCATTCTGCGTGGTGCGGTAATCGGGGAAGACTCCATTGTTGGAGCAGGCTCGCTCATTACTTCCGGGAAGAAATTCCCTCCCGGATCCATGATTTTCGGCAATCCGGCTAAACTGATCCGAAAACTTGCTCCGGAGGAAATAGAAAAAACCCGGGAAATCGCCCGAAAATATACTGAATCCGCCCGGACCGCCAAGAATGACTATCAAGACGCCCAAACCGTATAAGCATCCTTCATGACGACACATCCTGATTCAGCAGCAGCTCTTGCCGCGGCCCTGAAAAATACAGCCTTCACAACCGGAACCATTTCCGCGCCCCGCAAAAATAGCAACCATGGCAACGCGGTTTTTTCCGCCAACGCACCAATTGAAGCGCTCGCCACACGCGCACGGAGAATCAAACTGCGCCGCCTTGCAGACGGAAACACCCATGCAGAGTTCTTTATTGACCGCAAAACGTTTCACCGAAATCTTCCAAATAACGAATGCGTCGCGTTTCTTGAATCCTGCTTTTCCGGGCTTTTTTCCCGTGGGGATTTTTCCAGCCCCGCGGGAACAGCTTCCGTTCTCGTAAACAAAAAAGGCGCAATCACTCTGATAACCGGGGACAAATCAACTTCATCCGGCACGAATTCCGAAAGTACCCACGACCGGTTCAAACAACGTATCCTGCCGGAAGGCACACCCGTACCCTTCCTGATCGACCTGGGCATCATGAGCCCGGAAGGCACCGTGCACAAGTCAATGTATCCAAAGTACCGCCAGATAAACCGGTTTCTCGAATTTATCGCGGACATTCTGCCCCGTCTTCACGAACGTGCCGGAGAAAAATCGGGAGAGCCCCTCCGTATTGTGGATTTCGGCTGCGGAAAATCATATCTGACTTTCGCGCTCTACCATTATCTTCATACCATTGAAAAATTACCGGTGCTCATTACCGGACTGGATCTCAAAGAGGATGTCATTGATCACTGTAACACCCTCACGCATACCTATGGCTACACCGGGTTATCGTTTATGGTGGGGGATATTGCCCGGTATGCAGGGGAAGAGAGCATCGACATGGTGGTATCACTTCATGCATGCGACACCGCGACGGATTACGCGCTTGCCCGCGCAGTCCAATGGGGTACATCGGTTATCTTCGCCGTCCCCTGCTGCCAGCACGAACTGAACGCTCAACTGACCGCACTCGCAGCGGGCGCCGGTCCGAAAAAATCCGTTGAACCCCTGCTCCGCCACGGGCTGATTCGGGAACGCTTTTCCGCACTCCTTACCGATACTCTCCGGGCAGAACTTCTCGAAAGCGCCGGCTACCGGGTACAGCTTGTGGAATTCATAGACATGAGTCACACCCCAAAAAACATCCTCATCCGGGCGGTACGTGAAAAACCCTCCGGAACGGAACCCTCTCCGTCATACCGCGGACTGGCCGGATTTTTTGATGTTTCTCCCACACTTGAACAGGAACTGTATCCTCCGAAACCCGGCGGTGATACCGCAGGAAAGGATTGACATGGCAAAAATACTTTCCGCAATGAGCGGCGGAGTCGACAGCTCCGTTGCCACAAAACTGTTACTTGACCAGGGACATGATGTTACCGGGGTAACGCTGGATCTTTTTTGTGCTGCCGCAAGCGAAGCGCCGGTTAAAAACGCGCAAGCGGTTTGTGACCAGCTCGGAATCGAACACCGCGTGTTTGATGCGCAATCGTCTTTTTTTGAACAGGTTGTTTCTCCCTTTGTAGAAACGTACCTCGCTGGAGAAACGCCCAATCCCTGTGTGGTGTGCAACCGCTACATCAAATTCGGTATCCTGGTAGCGTATGCACTTGAACAGGGGTTTGACGCAGTCGCAACCGGCCACTACGCCCGGATTGAACAGGACAACGATTCTGGACGATTCCTCCTGCTCAAAGGACTCGATCCGGTTAAAGATCAAAGCTATGTGCTCTACAGTCTTTCTCAACAGCAGCTCGCGCACATCCTGTTCCCGCTGGGGACCCTGGACAAGGCGGGTGTCCGGCAATCCGCGAAAGAAAACGGGTTTGCGGGCGCAAAATCTAAAGAAAGCCAGGACATCTGTTTTATTCCGGACGGAGATTATCAGGGATTTATTGACCGGACTGCACCGGGAAAAGTGCAGCCGGGACCATATCTGTCTATAACCGGGGAACAAATAGGAATCCATCAGGGTGTTACCCGGTACACCATCGGTCAACGCCGGGGAATCGGAGTGGGATTCGGCAAGCCGATGTATGTCGTCGCAAAAGATGCCGCGAACAACACGGTTACACTTGGCGAAAACCATGATCTTCTTTCCGCAGGCCTTATCGCGGAGGATGTCAACTTTATTCCGGTTGATACTCCCCGGGACTCCCTTAATGTATTGGCCAAGATTCGTTACAATCAGACAGAGCAACCCGCGGTTGTGCGGGTGCTCCCGGATAACTCCGTGGAAGTCATGTTTGAGAAGTTCCAGCGCGCGGTGGCGCCGGGACAAAGTGTTGTTTTTTACCAGGGCGAGCTCGTTGTCGGCGGCGGAATTATCCGCCGGGCAATTCCGAACAGCTAGTTCCGCCCAGCTAATCCCGAACGGAAAGCTGATCGAAAACAACTTCCTGGTTTGCAGCCATTTCCCGCAAATTGTTTGCCGTTGTGGAAAGATGCGATCCCTGTACGCTCAGCTCGGATATGGAAACCGATATTTCATCGAGACGGTTCACACTTGTATCGCTCATCTTGTCGATAACATCCATGTTTTCCTTGACTACCTTGCCTGTCGCGAGGATTCCTTCAACCGCCAGTTCAATCTTTCCGATCGCGGCGTTAGCCTCTTCCACTACCGAGGAGATGGACTCAAATGCCTGCCGGGTATTCTGGGCCTTCTGAAATGTTTCCGCCACATGAGTTGAACCAGAAGAGCTTTCCGTGAGTATGCCGCTCATGCTTCCCGTAATCTCGTCCACAATACGGTGGATGTCCTCGGCGGTGTGGCCGGAATTTTCGGCAAGCGTACGAACTTCGCCGGCAACTACGGCAAAGGCTTTCCCGGCGGTACCGGCGCGGGCCGCCTGGATGGACGCGTTAATCGCGAGAACATTCGTGTTTTCCGCGAGTTGTTCTATTACACCGGCAAATTCCTGTACCTTTGAAAGCCGGTCGCTGAACGCCTGCAGTTCATTTTCAATACGGATCATAAGGTCACGCAGACTCTTCGTTTCCCCGAACATTTCTTCAACCAGCAGCGACCCCCGATCGGTTTCTCCGTTCAACTGGTCAACCAGCCGTCCGTATTCCGAGAGGGAATGCTGCATTTCCTCTATCATACCGTTCAGGGCATTGAGTTCCCCATCACTGGCCTCGACACGGTTTTTCTCTTCCGTTATATCCTGCTTGATACCGCCAATGGCTCCGCCTATCTGCGCCGTCGCCCGGGCGGATTCTTCCGCGGCCGCGGCCAGCGTCTGGCTTGAATCAGCAAGACGTTCAACATTTTCTATCATGGTGAGAATGATTTCCCGGAAACTCGACGGTTCGGTATTGAAGGTCGTAACCCGTATTCCGGAAGCAACCACGCGGTTGATGGTGGGCACAATGGCCGGATCAACGACCACGGTTGAAATTCCATCATATCCGGCGTCAACAAAGCGGTCGATAATCGGGTTAAATACCGAAGCCTGCCCAAAATTAGCCCAGTCTTCGAACGCGTCAACAATCTCAACGTCTACACCGTATTCGGCGAGCTTTTTTTTCGCCGCTTCGGCACCCCGGCCGAGTCCTTCAAAAAATCCGATAGAAAGCGGCAGGATGAGGCCGAACCGATATTTCTTCCCACTCCGGTTCGGCTCCGGTTCTGCAAGCTGTGCCAGCTCGTCTTCCATCATGATCCGGGTCTCTTTCTCATCGTCCCAATAGGTTCGATAATTGTCCTTGTCTATGGCAATCGGTTTCATGAAGAGTTTCGCGGTAAGCGGCTGCCAGCCGGTTTCACAGGAATTGTAGAGGTGTACCAGGGCATTGTATGCCTGGGCAAAAGAGTTCTGTTCAATGAGAGAAAGTATACGCCCCTGTTTGAGCAGTTCGATGTTTTCTTT